>LJUD01000200.1 GCA_001304035.1 bacterium SM23_31
CTATAAAAAAAGAAAAAAATGTAGTGCCAAGAGAATTTTTACGCCTCGTAAGTATCTGTTATTACTAAAGATATTTTTTCCAACTGTAGAAGATCAGTTTAAGTGATTATAAAACTACAGGAGCATTTTTTTAAAGACAATTACATAATTACGCTTTTTGTTATTTTCATTAAAAGGTGTGCAATGAAAATCCAATTATCTTTATTCATCATCATCCTGAATATTTCAATTGTATTTTTCTGCAGCAGTCAGGAAGAAAATTTTACCGTTGAAATTATCGAGGGTGTGCGATACGTTTATAATAACGTCCCCCAATGGAGAGATAAACCTAAAGTAGCCTTCGAATTTGTACAAAAAATCGGGGGGCTTGATGCTACAGATGAGAATTTCATTCTCTACCGACCGAATGACGTAGAGGTAGATGGAGAAGGCAACATTTATATCCTCGATACTGGTGATTACCGTGTACAAAAATATGATAAGCAGGGTAAATATCTCTTAACTATTGGGCGGCAAGGTTTGGGTCCCGGCGAGTTTGCCAGACCTACATCTATCCAGGTATATAAAGATTACCACCTGTATGTTGTGGATAACGGGAAAGGGAAGACAATTGAATTAGACCAGAACGGCAAAGAAATACGAAATATCTGGTCAGATGCGCACAATATTTTTAAAGTCTTGGTATTGCAATCGGATGAATTTCTTGTAGAGTATCCCGGAGTATACAAAACTGAAATCGGTTCCGAGAGCCGAAATTTGACAGAGACACTATTAAAAATTGTTGATAACGATTTTAATCTTTTACGGGAATTCTGCACCCCGCTCAAATTCGAAGACTATAATGTTGACAGGCAAATGAATATTATTTTTTATACTTTTGATAAAGATGACAATATCTATGTTTCGTTTTATCATCAAAACCGCATAGAAAAGTATACTTCAGAGGGCAAACTCGTATGGAAAGCAGACCGGAAGCTGAGCTACAAGCAGAGTAAACCGGGGAAATCCGAAGAAAAAAGGGAAGAAGGTCCAATAGCAGGTGAAACAATAGTTACTATTCGGATGGATACAATGAACAAATTTTCGTATAACATTGCAGTTGACGGAAAAGGCAGGTCATGGGTACATACATTCACCAAGCAGGCGGAAGGAAAGATAAGAAATGAAGACTATATACCTGCTGAAACCATGCTTGAAATCTATGATCCTGAAGGCATCTTGCTCGGCAGACTCCCCTTCCCGAATGTAAGAAATATCTCTACTTATCGTATATTTGGAGACAGGATGTTTTTTATCGATAGAGAAGAAGAAATGGCTGTGTATGAATATAGGATTATTGAAAAATGATCCAGCGTACATTTAAACCACCTGAAGAATGGCTTAGACAGGCGGAATATGATTTAGATACAGCAGATGCCATGTTTAAGACAGGCATATATATCTACACGGTATTCATGTGTCATCTCTCAATTGAGAAGGCATTAAAGGGGCTTTATGCGGAAAAATTCAAAAAAAATCCTCCAAAAATTCACAATTTAGACTACTTTTGTGAAAAAACCGGATTAAATCCTCATCAAGAACTTGGAAATTCTATTGATAAACTGAATAGTCTAAGTGTTCCTACAAGATACCCTGACTTATTGGAAAACTGCTAAAAGATTATGAAAAAGAGTTAACAGAAAAAATGTTGAATCAAACAAAGGAATTGCTTGAATGGTTAAAAAAGAAATAGGGCATATTTTAAAAGAATTGCTCGAACAAAGAGGAATTGTTATTGATAAAATAGTGATTTTCGGTTCTTATGCAAAAGGCAAAGAGAAGGAAGACAGCGATATTGACATAATAATTGTTTCAAAAGATTTTAGAGATAAAAGTATATTTGAAAGAGTGGAACTCACTACAGGTGTTGGCTTGGAATTGGTGAGAAGAACTAAAAAACTGTTTGACATAATGTATTACTCTGACAAAGAATGGGAGAAAGGTTCATCTTTAACAATCAATGCGGCTAAGGATGAAGGAGTGGTAATTTATGGCTAATAAAATAATACCCGCTTAAGGACGCCTAATACTTTACCGAGTGGTGAAAAACCATTAGATTATAAAGGTTTTTTCTACGCAACTTGAATCACAGTAGTTGCGTACAAATGAGGGACAACAAAAAATTAAGTAGTTAAAATTCAATGACATTAAGAGATTTATACTATATCACACATATTAACAACATACCCTCTATTCTAACGAGTGGCATTCTATCGCACGAAGAGGTGGAAAAGAGAAATATCCAATATACACCTATATATGATAAGGTTATTGTTGAAAACAGGCGTAACAGAACTGCACCCAATGGTCAAAGTTTATGGAGTTTTGCTAATCTCTATTTTCAACCCCGCAATCCAATGCTTTATAGGTTAATATGCGAGAAGCCCATTGATGAGTTAGTAATTCTTGCCGTGCAAAAAAGTGAGATATTAAATCGTGATGACATATTTATTTCCAACGGTAATGCTGCAAGCTCCAACTCTGATATTTTGTCAGCAACCGAAGGCAAAAAATCTTTAGCCAAAATGAGGAATGTTTTAGCTAAGGAATGGTGGACTGAAGAAAGTGGTGATAAGAGAAAAATTATGGCGGAATGCCTTGTACAGGAATCTATTTCATCAGATTATATTCAGACAATTTATGTTGCAAATCATGATATCGCAAATAAAGTAAAAAAAATACTGTTAACGTCTAATATTCCAGTTATACCTGAGCCAAATATTTTTTTCCAACCTTCCCGAAAAATAGAAATTTCACCATTACTCTCAGTAGTTGATGGTGATATGTTCTTTTCCCGGATGCAGACACTCACTGTCAGCGTAAACTGTGTAGGAATTATGGGTAAGGGTTTAGCGTCCCGTGCTAAATGGCAATTCCCTGATGTCTATGTCTATTATCAATATGTGTGCCGTAAAAAAATTCTCCAAATGGGTAAACCATATCTGTATAAACGAGAAGGTTCTTTAGACTATCAATTAGCAGACGAGCCTTCCAGCTTGAAAAATGGAAATGCTGAAACATGGTGTTTACTTTTTCCGACAAAAAATCATTGGAGAGAAGACGCTGATATACAAGGTATTGAAAAAGGATTACAATGGTTAAAAGATAATTTTAAAAAAGATAAGTTAAAATCCTTAGCTATACCGGCACTTGGATGTGGACTTGGTAAATTAAACTGGCACGATGTAGGACCGTTGCTTTGCAGGTATCTATATGATTTTGATATTCCTGTAATGATATATTTGCCTGCGGAGAAGAAAATTACCGATGAATCACTTTCAAAAGAATTTTTATTGTCAAGAAAAATCTAAATATGATTGCGAAGGGGAAAAGCGGGACTTTTGAAATAATACCCGCTTAAGGACGGCAGATACTTCACCGTACAGGTAAAAAAATAAAAAATACATGTTAGCATCAAACATTTTCCATTTTGCGCTTTGCATTTTGCAAAAATCATTTTACATTATTTATTTTTAAGGATCCGCCTGCGGCGGAAAATAATATACATATCGCCCAATGAGACGTCGATCATCCAGACATAAACAGTTAATTACAGGCGTAGTTTTCATTACGCTTGCCGTGATCATAAGCCTGAGCATTATTTCCTACAATACAAAAGACTACGATCCCTCAACAGGATTTAATGAGAAGGGCATAGAAAACCTTATAAAACGGGTCGGCGCCTTTGTCTCATTCTATCTTATTAAATATACCTTCGGTTATGCGGTACTGATCCCGTGTTTACTTTTACTGTTATGGGGATGGCAGATTATCCGGCCCAAATCCGGTTCAGCCGGTCTCAAACGATTTTACTTTTATGCTTTATGTACGATGTTCCTGATATCCTTTGGGCTGGCAATAAAAAGTGAATTTGCGATCGGCGGCAGTCTGTTAAGTTACGAATATTCGGGTCTTGTCGGAGGATTCTTCGCCTCTAATGCTAATATGTACCTGGGCAAAATAGGTACGATTATCGTATATTTTGCTTTCGTATTCATTCTCCTGGTTTTATGGTCTCAATTACCGTTCTGGAAAGCGGTTAATATTCTTGAAAATATACCCGGGAAAGTTTGGGGATGGAGAAAAGTAATCACCAAAAACGTTATTGACGCCATTGAACGAAACCGGCGGAAGAAAAAACTCAAAACATCGCTCAAACGCTCGAGTGCCGGGGGGTCTGAAATCGATATTCCGTTAATCCCGAAAAAGAAAGTCTCGATAATAGAAAGAATTGAAACGGCGAAAAGGGGAGACACTAAACTTGAAGAATGGAAATCGAAAAAAGAACAGCCATTCTCGATTTTCTCACGAAAAGATACTGGTCAAATTTCGGGCAACGAAATCGACACGGAACTTATGCCGGCAACTGGTACGTATGAATTCCCTTCTCTGGATTTGCTTGACAATCCCCCTTCCGAAACTTTGGGTGATTCACGGGATGATATAATACAGAAGGCGGACATTCTTGAAAATACACTGCTTGATTTTGGAGTCCAGGCAAAAGTTGCGGAAGTTCACCCGGGTCCTGTATTAACACTCTACGAAGTCCGCCCCGATACGGGAGTAAAAATCAACAGGATCCTTTCTTTGCAGGATGATCTCGCCCTGGCAATGAAAGCCAAGGGGATTCGTATTATTGCACCGATTCCCGGAAAAGACACGGTCGGTATCGAGATCCCCAATCATAAACCTTCTACCGTATACTTAAAAAGCCTGCTGGCTGATCCGGGATTCAAGAAAGCGCAGTCCAATCTTACAATAGCTCTGGGACGGACGATTACCGGGGAAGCATTCTTTACCGACCTGGCGAAAATGCCTCATTTACTCATTGCAGGCTCGACAGGATCGGGTAAAAGTGTCGGTATCAGCACCATCATTACCAGTATCCTCTTCAGGACGACACCGGCTGATGTTCAGTTTGTAATGATTGACCCGAAAAGGCTCGAATTATCGGTATTTAAAAAACTGCATGCTCATCACCTGCTTACTGCCGAATTTTTAGATGAAGCAATCATCACCAAACCCCAGAATGCCGTAATTATTCTGAACAGTTGTGTGACTGAGATGGGGAAAAGGTACGATATGATGGCAAAAGCCGGTGTGCGGAATATTGAAGATTATAACGCCAAAAAGGATAAACCGCTCGATCCGGACACAGGCGAACCATATCCGGGTAAACTTGAAAACATCGTTATAATTATCGATGAACTTGCTGATCTCATGTTGATTGCTTCCAAGGACATTGAAGAGCCGATTGCCAGGCTTGCGCAAATGGCGCGGGCTGTCGGAATGCACATTATACTTGCAACGCAGCGGCCTTCGGTCGACGTCCTGACCGGCGTAATTAAGGCAAATTTCCCTGCACGTATTGCATACCAGGTGGCAACAAAGGTTGACTCAAGAACCATTCTGGATATGAACGGAGCGGAAACACTACTCGGCTCGGGCGATATGCTTTATCTGCCTCCCGGTTCACCGAAGCCGACTCGCTTGCAAAATGCTTTCGTCTCGTATAAAGAAATTGAAAGAGTAGTCGACCATATAGCATCACAGCCGAAGTTCCGCAAAAATACCGTTCTTTCATTTGAATCACAAAAAGATACTAAAAAAGAGAACGGTCTCGGCGGTTATGAACGTGACCCGCTGTTCAACGATGCTGCCCGGCTTGTCGTGATTCATCAGCAGGGTTCTATCTCCCTCCTGCAGCGGCGGCTTAAAATAGGGTATTCACGTGCTGCGCGATTGATCGATGAAATGGAAGATGCGGGGATTGTCGGTCCGTATGACGGAAGCAAAGCACGCCAGGTACTGTTGGATGAAAATGATCTGGATGAGTTTATTTAAAATTCGAAATTTGGTAAAAATTAAACTCATACTATAGTCTATTCTATAGAGACCTTTTAATGACGGCTGGGTGGGAATAGCATGATTTATGTAATGAATAAATACGCTGTTCAGGAAACTTAGTATTGCGGCGCTGTCTGTTAGGTTTTTATACCCTTCTATTAATTCTTATAATGTTTAAAAAATGGAGGTGTTGTCATGAAAGGACTTAAAGTTGTATTATGGATTCTGGCAATTGTATGCCTATTATGTTTTTTGGGCGTAATTTCCCCGTGGACCATCACCAGTAAAATAGCTTCGT
>LJUD01000201.1 GCA_001304035.1 bacterium SM23_31
GGAATCCATTGTACTTGAATTTGCTTTAAAATGGATTCCCACTTGCGTGGGAATGACATTGAAGAGTGGGAATTACATTCAAAATTTTTAACCGGACAGTAATGGAGCTGTATATAAAATGAAATTTGAAGTTACAAACCAGATTTACAACGTAAAATCTTTCAATTCTATTCCGAATATACTCTCGGTAAAAGGGGATTCATCCGGATAACTATTTTATATACGGATTTATCTGCTGCCTTTGCAAGCTCCTCGGCTGTTATTTTATTATTTCCCTGATTTCCTATTAAGACAATCTCATCTCCAATTTTTATATCTTCCTCACCGGTTACGTTCACATAAAAATGATTTGCCGTAATATCGGCAAATACCGGAAATTTTTTACCCTTTAAGAGCACATTTGCCTTTCCGGTTATGTTTACCGGGAAACCATCCGAATATCCAAGCGAAGCCGTTGCGATTGTTTCCTCTTTTTCGGCGGTAAATTTCCGGTGGTAGGAGATAGAGTCTCCGGGTCTTAACGTTTTTATGTATGATACTCTTGTTTTCAAAGACAGCGCCGGTTTAAGGTCTATTTTTCTTAGCTCGTATTCTTCATCTGAAGGGTAATGACCATAGATCATAATTCCCGGTCTTACCATATCGAGATATGCTTCAGGAAATGCAAGTATGCCCGCGCTCGAGGCTGCATGCCTTACGCCGGTTGAAATTCCCTTGCTTTTTGCACTTTCGCATACTTCCAAAAACCGCTGCAATTGAATCTTATCAAATTCTTTTTCTTCGGTAAAAGATGTAAATATTCCTTCAATTTTTACATTACTGAGTTTTGAAACTTTTTCGATGAAAGGAACGGCAGTATGGTAAGGAACACCAACTCTCCCTAAACCGGTATCGACGTTAATATGAACGTTAGCATGTTTATTTATTTTTCCCGCTGTCGTATCCAAAGCCAATACGTTATCATTATATGCCGATTGTGAAATAGTATTTTTTATTATCAGTTCCGCATCATTTTCTCCGAATGGTCCAAAGTTCAAAACGGGACATTTTACTCCGGCATTTCTTAATTCCACCGCTTCCTGGAGTTTCCCCACTGCAACAGCGTCGATATTTATTCTTTCCAGGTATTTACCAACTCCTGATAAGCCGTGCCCGTACGCATTGCCTTTTATGACAGCCATCACGGGTGTGTTAATTACTTTTTTTCTTATCTGGCTAACGTTCCACTCTATATTTTTAAGATTAATTTCTAACCATGGATCATGCGCTTTAGTAAAATCATGAGTTTCCGTTTCATTTAATTGATCCTTCCCGGCGCAAAATAGCGCCCCGGCGGGGAGCGCCCCGGCAAGTTGAATAAAATTTCTTCTGTTTATTTTTTCCATGTCAATCCTCCGTTAACCAGAAAATATTTATGATTAAGTAAAAGAAATAAATTCTATATTTTTCTATTTTTGGTCATCTCCCTTAAGGATTTCACGTAACCTGCAAATCCGTTCCTTATTTTAGTAATCCTATATGGCAAGTCCGACAGAGAGCAGAGCATCTACCTATTTTCTGGTAATATTTATAATCTTTATCGGCGGGTTTAAGGACTGCCCTCCGCGTGCGCTGCCGGTCGGCTGAACGTGGATTTTTCTTACGACGTCCATCCCGTAAATAACTTTGCCGAAAGCGGCAAAACCCTGACCGTCAGTATTGCGGGCGCCTCCGAAGTCTAATGAAGGCTGGTCGCCGACACAAATAAAAAAATCCGAAGTGGCGCTGTCGGGACCACCGCGCGCCATAGAAATCACACCGTCTTTGTGCAGAATCCCGTTAAGATTTGTTCTTTCGAGCTTGATTGCCGGAAAACCTCTGCCGCTGCCCTGTGCCCTGCCTCCCTGAATAACCTCGATCTTAACGTCGTCGTTCGGCTGGTTATCCATGGTTACCGTTCGGTGAAATCTGCCGCCTTCGTACATAACCGAATCCACGTAAGTCAGGAAATTCGCTACTGTTATAGGCGCTTTATCGGGATAGAGTTCGACTTCGATATTGCCGAGTCCGGTCTGAATAATTACGACAGGATTGGACTTCGTATCTTTTGTTATGTTTTTGGTTGAACTGCATTCAGCAGTGCATATAAAACTTACGATTACCAATAAAATGAAATAATTTTTCATTGTTTATTTCTCCTGCAAAAAGTGAGTATATGAGATGTTAGGCAAAATGTATTTCGTATTAGAAAAATATACTATAATATTCCGTAAAAAAAAATAAAAAACCGGCTTTGCAATATACTTTTGCATTTTGCATTTTCTTTTGGTATCTGCGATTTTGTGGTTTAAATTTATTTGAAGAAACTTTTTTTGTTTTAGTGAGTATTAAATATAAAGTGTATTTTTTGCATGTTTTTATTATATTTCTATGGATTTAAGAATTCTTTTATAAAAATTTTTAAATATCATGGAATAATTATTCAATATAATGGTATCATATTTAGAAATTGCGATACCGGTAATGAGCGGTATATTCACCGGCTTAGCAGTCACAGGTGTCTTATCACATAATAACGCGCATAAAGATGAAGATTCAGAAACATTACTGATCCAGCGTGCTAAAAACGGAGACACTAAAGCATTTGACAGCCTGGTGATGAAATATCAACAGCGGTTATACTTTGTTATCGTCAGGATAGTACTCAACCACGAAGATGCCGACGATGTCGTACAGGATACGTTTATCAAAGCATACCGCAGTCTTGATAGTTTCGACGAGAGTTACCGGTTTTATACCTGGTTATACAGAATTGCGGTAAATACGGCACTGAATCTTGTTAAACACCGTAAACATAAAGAGAGTTCATTAGAAAAGAAACAGGAAAATAATCGATATGAACCGCAAAATAACAATAACCTTGAAGACGACTATATATATAAAGAGATGACCGGGGAGGTTCGCACTGCAATAAAGCTTCTTGCTCCGGAAATGAGGACAGTGTTTATTTTGAGAGTATTCGAAGAAATGTCGTATAAAGAGATAGCTGAAACAATGGGTATATCAATCGGTACGGTTATGTCCCGGTTAAACCGGGCTCGAAACACATTAAAAGATTATCTTCAAAATATCGGTTTAATACAAAACAGTATATAAGCGACTTAACTCTGTTGTACAATAATATACAGGACTGATTATGAAAAATCATAGTATTTGTGAAAAATTTCAAGTAAAGCTGCATGAATATTTAGATAACGAATTATCTGCTGAAGAAGCCGGTCTGGTAAAACAACATCTGCGCATTTGTATCGGCTGCAGACTCGAATTGGAAAAGATTCGCAAGGTCGACAGCATTGGAACCGCCGATGTATTCCCCGATCCCGGTAATGAGTTCTGGATAAACCAGAGAAGGCGGATTGGTACAGCAATCGGAGCCGCTGAGCCTGCATCATATCCACCTGCAGCGCCGCACACTGAACACTGGACGCTGAAACCTTTTAAATCGTTCGGCTGGCGAACCGCAGTCGGCTTAAGTGCTGCAGCGGTTCTTATTTTGTTTGTAATGAGTGCCGTTGACCGGCTGGATTTTTTCAGACAGTGGACGGGTCAAAATGTTTCCGGCGTAACGGAAAGCATCGGCGATACCGGAAAATCCGATAAATCCAAGCTCGCAGAAGAAACTATCGGTAAGACGACTGATAAACCGCCGTTAACTGCCGGCGAACAGGCAGCTATTCAAACACCGGAGCAGCAAAAAGCTCAGATGAAAAGTACCGGTAAAATCGATATTACCGATGAAAAAATTGCCAAAACGTCTGATGTTCAAGCCGGCTCTAAAAATGAAAAAGGCATTAAAATTACCATTCCTTCCATCGAAGGATTCGCAGCCAAACAAAAAACCGATACAAAAAGTATGACTGCTCTTAATCAAAAAACAGATTTGCGAAATCCTCCAATACCACTAACGACGGCAGAAAAGGATTTACGCACCGTAACCGCAATTGAAGGATTGAGAATATCAAAAAATGTAGACCAAGAATTTGAAACGTACATCGCTAACCAGGCATTGATAAATGCTTTGAAAGACCCCGTCGAGCAAAAAAATCAATGGCTTATATATCTGCCTACGGTTAAAGGTAAGGAGGTTCAAGACCTCGTCATATATGAATTGTACAATATATATTATAAAATTGTAAATCCTGACTCTCCGAAAGAGTTAAAAAAAGAAGCACTGGATTTCGTTATAAAATACGAAAAATCCTTGATAACCATATTGGGGGAACCACTTTACGAAAAACGGCTGCTCTATTTCAAGAAAATGTTAAATCCGGGAGCATATTAAAAATAAAAAAGATATTGCTTTCGTGAAAAACTCTTGATATATTTTGATGTTCGAGCAGTTGTTTTACCTCATGTTATATATTGTAGTAATTTATAAAATATGGCAAATATGTAAACGTTTTATGGATATTACACCGTTTCATTGGAACCATACCTTTACAGTATTAATCAATACTAATACATAGATATTATTGAAGAAATTGACTTTTTCTTAAAATTCCATTCTATTGTGGAAAGGAGAGAAAGATGCAGCGACAAACTGTTTCATGTTTAGTAATAGTTCTATTAACAATATTCACAACAACAGCTTTTTCACAGACCGCCGTTCTTCAGGGTACCGTAACAGACGAAGAAACGGGTGAACGGCTTTTTGGTGCGAATATCGTTTTATTATCTACTGAAACCGGAATACAAATATCCGGCACATCTACAAATCAGCGGGGTGAATTTGAACTGAAGGAATTAGTACCCGGAACTTATAATATCAGGGTATCTTTTATTGGTTATGTTGCAAAGACATTACCTGACATCACGTTTTCTGCAGGTGAGGCAAAATTGCTGCCAATCCTTTTGACACCGGGATTTATTGAAGCAGAACAGGTTGTAGTTACGGCTTCCCGCCGGCAGGAAAAAGTCCTTGATGCTCCCGCTTCTGTAAGCGTAGTCGAAACTTCGCAGATTGAAGAACGTACCGCGATGACGCCTGCCGACCATCTAATCGGACTTGCTGCTGTCGACGTTATTAAGTCCGGATTGAACCAGTCAAATGTTGTCGTGCGGGGCTTTAATAATGCTTTCTCCGGCGCACTATTATCATTAGTTGACAACCGGATTGCGCGTGTGCCTTCTCTGCGTTTCAACGCGTACAATTTTATTCCTACGGCGAATGAGGATATAGACCGCATTGAAATCGTCCGGGGACCGGGTTCGGCGCTGTACGGTCCAAACAGCGCTAACGGTGTTTTTCACATGATCACAAAGTCGCCTTTCGGGTCGGAAGGCACAACATTCGGTGTTTCCGGCGGTGAGCGCAGTGTATTGTTGGGTTCACTTCGTCATGCCGGAAGCTATAATAATAAAATCGGGTATAAAATTTCCGCAAATTATGCCCGCGGCAATGATTTTAAATACACCGATCCGGTTGAAGAGCAAAACAGAGCCGCTGCAAAACTTGCCGATCCTTCAACAAAAATCGGATTGAGAAATTATGACATGGAAAAAACCGCAGTGGAAGGAAGGCTGGATTTTCGTGTAAGAGACGACATGACAGTTATTGCAAATGCAGGATTCAATAGAAGCAGTGGTATCGAGCTTACCACTCTCGGAGCCGCTCAGGGCGTGGACTGGACCTCCACCTATGTTCAAGGGAGGTTGTTGTATAAAAAATTGTTTATGCAGGCATATATGAATCAGAGTAACGCCGGAGACACTTATCTCCTACGGGATGGAAAAGCAATTGTAGATGAATCCAAATTGCTTGTATATCAGCTTCAGCACAGCACGGCATTAGGCGACCGTCAGAACTTTACGTATGGATTTGATGCGATATGGACGCGTCCCGAAACAAAGGGCACTATTAACGGACGCAATGAAGATAACGACGACATAAACGAATACGGCGTATACTTCCAGTCGGAAACGAATCTGAATGAACAATTTAAACTTGTCGCTGCAGGGCGATACGATAATCACAACTGGCTTGATGACCCGGTTTTTTCTCCCCGGGCGGGACTGGTGTTCAAGCTGAAACCGGAACACAATTTCCGGATAACTTTCAACAGCGCTTTCAGTACGCCGTCGTCATATAACCTGTTCCTCGACATGATAGTGCCCACTCCCTCGCTGACAAATACTCCG
>LJUD01000202.1 GCA_001304035.1 bacterium SM23_31
ACCCTTTTGTTTTCCTGATCCGTGAAAACCAAACAGGAAGTATTCTTTTTATCGGCAGGATTGTCAACCCAACAAAATAGGAAAACGAATTACAGCCCAATCCGGCGGAGCTTACTCGCTGCTCACGCGGATCTTCAGGCTGCTGATTTATAATGTAACACCGGAAAAAAAGGAGATTATAGGTGAGACAAAAACTACAATTGATAATTTTAATGTTTTGGGGCTCATTATTAATTAATTCATCAACATATTCACAAGAAATAAAACCCACTCAGATTTCCATTAATCAAAAAACATACAATCTCTATCCAGAAACGTTAGAAGAATTGCCTGATATGCCTTCTCCGTACACAACAGAAGACGGGATTGAAATTGTTATTGTTATTACGAAGGATAATAATTTTGCGCTCATACCGGTAACCGTCGAGAACGGCGAACCCTGGATGAATGAAGATAAAAGGGGCAAAGGTCAACAGCTTGATGTCGATGCTGAGGATTTTCCTGTACTTGCTCGAACAGGACTGCACTCAGAGACCGATCTGGATTATACGAGAAAGATTACAGGCAGATCCGCTGCGGAAATTACAGAAAGCGGCAGACCGGGTGGTTCGTCGAGAGCCGGATTTATGGCTCAGGATGAAGACATCATTTCTGTCTTGAGAGGGGATAATCAAATTGTGAAAAAAATGGGACTGACCCACCCTCAACTTGCGAAACCCATGTTTCATATATTCAATATCATCAGGCTTCGCGACGAAATAATCCGTGTCCTCGGCAGTCCTTTGGCAATCATTGATTACATGCTCTATAACGGGGAAAAGATACACCTCATCGGCTGGGAAAGCGGGCATGGATGGCAGGAGTCCATATTCAACGATGAAATTCTGGGATTTTTTCAGATCAATGTAGAAAGAGAACCGAATCCTGATGAACGAGCATATTTATCAGAAAAATATTCACATCTTGATGAAGAGCAATTGCCGGAATTATTCCGTATGATCTCAACGATACATTTCGGTGAAATGGCGGCTTTTTACGCCATGCGTTACGGATTTTATGAGGGGCATACAAATTACAGGGCGGACCCAATCGCCGTTGCATTCATTTTCGGTTTAAGAAGCATAGAAGAAATCGAAAATGCGTTCGAGGGAAATTTGTATAAAGTACTTAAAGACCATTTTACCAAAGAGAATAGTCCATTGGGAGAGAAAAAATGAAAATTAAATACCTAATTATTTTAAGCTTTGTACTTACGTTATTCGGGAGTACTCCCGGGTATGCTCAGGTAAATAAAGCTGAACAGCAGAAAAAAATTGACCAGCTTATTCAAACGTTCTGGAATTTGCCCTATGGACAAACGGAAAACATGAGCAAAGCCTTCAGAGAAATAGGAGATCCGTTCATTGAACCGCTTATGAAAATGCTGAAAAAAGAAGAATCAGGTGAAGGAGCATGGAGAAGAATAGAATGGAATCAAAGAAGGGTCGCATGGATATTAGGAGAATTGGGATCAGAAAAAGCGATTGAACATCTTATTGAAATATTACAGGATACGACTTTAAATATTTATGGACGCCATGAAGCTGCCCGGGCGCTTGGCAGGATTAAATCAGAAAAAGCGGTTGATCCGCTTATCGAGGTTCTGAATGACAAGGAATCCGGTCCCCCGGTTCGATACGGAGCGGCGTATGCCCTGGGTGATATGAAGTGTGAAAAAGCTGTTCCATCACTTGCCAGAGCTTTAAGTGAAAATGATATGCAAATCCGCATGGGAGCAGTCACCGCTCTCGGAAATATCGGCTCGGAAAAAGCCGTGGATGCGCTTATGACGGCTTTAGAGGATACGGACGGTTACATCAGGAGACTGGCTTATACCAATCTCCGAAGATTGCTGCCGGATAAGGAATTCGAATTTCTTATATTGGCATTGAAAGACGCAGACTGGGGAGTTCGTGAAGATACCGTAGAGGATTTGGTGGAAATTGGGGAACCTGTGTCTGAACTCCTTATTAATTTTTTAAAGGATAAGGACAGTGCTGCCCGCTGGGAGGCTGTCCGGGTTTTGGGGAAGATCAAGTCCGAAAAAGCGGTTGAACCGCTGATCGAGGCTTTAAAGGATAATGATTGGATGGTTCGAAATGAGGCTGCCGTGGCTCTTGCACGGCTGAACTCCGGGAAAACAGTCGAGCCGCTGACCGGGATGTTGAACAATGATATCGGTTATGTTAGAGAAAATGCGGCATGGATCTTAGGTGAAATGAAATCCGAAGAAGCGGTTGAGCCGCTTATTCAGACACTTGATGACAAAGAAAGCGGATGGATGGCTGCCATGGCTTTGGGAAAGACCGGTTCTGAAAAAGCTGTAGAACCGCTTATTAACATGCTTGAAAATGAAAACGTAAAAAACCGACGAGCTGCTTCCCGGGCGCTTGGAGAAATTAAAAACGGGAAAGCGGTTAAGCCGCTTATAGAGGCTTTAAAGGATGAAGACGAGGAAGTTCGGTTATTGGCTGTTGCCTCTCTGGAAAAAATCGGCACGCCGGAAGCACTGAAAGCTGTCGAAGAATACAAAAAAGGTAAAAATTTAAGCATCTAATTTTGCTCTTTATCCCCCCGCATACTGCGGGGGGATAATTTATAAATGCTTGTGACAGCAGAGTTGTTATCATATACACTACGGATTTTTAAGAAGGTCATACGGATTACCGGGCAGACCCGATAGCTATTGCATTCATATTCGGATTAAAAAGTATAGAAGAGATTGAAAGTGTTTTCAATGGGAACCTTTATGAAGCTTTAACGACTCATTTCAATTCAAAATAACTCCTATTTATTAACAGTACTTTGGCAAATTTTGTTTAATTGTAATATTTATTGTATATGAATACCTGTTAAACGAGTAAAATGAGTAAATGTTGACGTCATTCCTCCCGCATACTGCGGGGGGAATCCAGTACTTTATGTTGATGATATTTGCTCAATGGATTCCCGTTTTCACGGGAATGACATACAAGTTGGAAACGATATTGTTTTCAGCTTACATTTTTTTAGTTTTTCATTATTCAAAAATCTAATTTATGAATAGACCAGGTTAAATATATGTATCACCTGACATTATTTAAAATATAGAAATAAAATGTTCTTGAATTTGTAAAAATTGAAATAGATATTTAATCACGACTGGAGGTTCAAAATGCGAAAGATATTGTGCTTTGTTGTAGCTTTGTTAATCTTGATTTTTAATAACACGTTATACGCCCAAAATAAAACAGAAGAGAATAATGGATGGGGTTTTGGCGTATCTCTCGAGCAAAATGAAGTTATTGAAATCGATTACGATGTTCCTATACTTGTAACCTCATATCTGCATTGTTTCTATTTTCCGAAAAACGTTAGTCCACGTTTCAGGATTGAACCTTTTATTGGATTTAGTAAAAATAGAACATATGTATATGGATATAGGACCGGTTATTCAAAGGTTGAAGTTACGAGATTTGTTTTTGGGAGCGGATTTTTGGGTCTTAAGAGGAAAAACAGTGTCCAATTTTATTACGGTGCAAGATTTGCTTTTGTATTTTTAGTTCTTGGAGATATTGGAAGATCTCCAATTAAAGATGAAAGCATATCATGGTCCGGGTTTCATATCGGACCGGTTCTTGGAGGAGAGTGCTTTTTAAAAGAGAGTTTTAGTATTGGATTAGAAGGACAATTGTTATACACACTGCTTTCTCATAGCAATAAATTTTATTCTTCGGAAATCACAGACTATTCAATAGGCAGCAAAGCGCTGTTTTTTTTAAGACTCTATTTTTAAATCCTAAAATAAGGAAACTGTTGTGAGATCAAGTTATCGTTTTTACATCTTTTTTATCTTTATTTTATTTTCTTCCTGTATTAAATCAGACCATTCCTACACCATCGAAATCAAAGACGGTGTAAAATACGTTCACAACCACGCGCCCGCGTGGGGTGACACATTGAAAGTGGCGCTGGAGTTTGTGCAGAAAATCGGTGTGCTCGAAGGTGAAGACTGGAACTACCTTCTGCATAGACCTGGAGATATTGCGCTCGATTCCGAAGGCAACATTTATATCATGGACGCGGGTAACGCCCGCATTCAGAAGTACACCGCAACCGGCGAGTACCTTGCAACAATCGGTCGCAGCGGGCAGGGACCGGGCGAGTTTGCCGGCTGGCTGAGATGCATGGATATTTTCAACGACACGTTGACCGCAGTACATACAAATATCAGGTTCACCCAATTTACACTGGACGGCAGAGAGGTGAACAGGTTCACCGTCTACGCCTTTCTTCACCTTCGCCATTTCAGCACGGGAGAATACGCTATCGACCGCTTTGTGCCATTTACTGTTGTCGAGGGAGTTTATACTTATGACCCCGCTAAAACCGGGCTCGTTTACGTTGTATCAAAAGACGAAGGGCTAATTGTCAGGCAGTTCGGCAAGCTGATATTTTTTGACAACGCAGACGAAACCACAGAAGGTAATAAAATTTTGTTTGACGTTGATTCAGACGATAACGTCTACGTTTCGTTTGAGAAGCAAAACCGGATCGATAAGTATACGTATGACGGCGAACATGTATTTTCAGCCGACCGCCCCCTTAACTTCGAAGTGTTGGAAAAGCCGGTTTGGGTTGATGCCGGACCGGAAAGAAAAATTGACCGTGAACCGCAGTTTACTCTTGTCACGAAAGACATCGGAATCGATCACAAAAACCGTATTTGGGTGGTTTCCTATACCAGGGATATTACCAAAGAAAACAGCAGTGAGCAAACCTCTGCTTTTGACGTAACGTCAACAAACGAGTTCTTCGAATTTCATCTGTTCGATGCAGAAGGTGTTTTTCTCAGCGTGCTCCCCATGCCGGTTTCGTGGCAGGAGCTTAAAATGCGGATATTCGGCTCGCGGCTGTTTTTACTCGAATCCAAGGACGAGATGACTGTCCTCGAATACAGAATCGTTGAGAAATGAGAAAAAAAAGCATGGAGTTAACCGCCTCACTCTAAAACGGGGAGAAAAAGCTAATGAAAACTATCAATGTTAGAAAGAGACTAAAAAATAGCCGTAAAATCAGTGGAATCGTTTTGCTGAGTGTGCTGATTGTTCTAACTCTAATTTCATATAGCAGCACAAAAGATTCTATAAAAACTCCCGCCGTTCGTCGGACGCTTATGTCACATTCTGAAGGCAGCTTTGTAAAGCATACGGAACAACAGATGATTACCATTGACCTTCCCGGTCTACCGGAAGGCGCAAAGAAACTGGAGATGGTTCTAATCAAGCCGGGTACGTTTATTATGGGTTCACCAAAGGAGGAAAGCGGTCGTTCAGACCGGGAGTGGTCTTCGCATGAGGTGACAATCACCAAACCCTTCTATATGGGAAAATACGAAGTAACACAGGCGCAGTGGGAAGCGGTTATGGGGAGTGGGAGTCACCGTTCAAAATTCCGCGGGAAGCCGAATAATCCGGTGGAAAAGGTTTCCTGGCGTGCGTGTCAGAAATTCATCGAGCAATTGAACGCTCTTGTTAATGGAACATTCCGTTTACCTACAGAGGCGGAGTGGGAGTATGCATGCCGGGCAGGCACGGACACGCGGTTCTCTTTTGGTGACGTATTGGAGTTGGCAGATACGGGAGAAGAATACTCTGAGACAGCGAATAAGTACATGTGGTGGTCAGGGAATAACGACCCGAACGGAACGAAGGAGGTAGGCTTAAAGTTACCGAATCCCTGGGGATTATACGACATGCATGGAAACGTGTCTGAGTGGTGTTCGGATCTGTGGGAAGAGCCTTATGAACGAGGTCCCCAGATAGACCCTGAAGGTCCATCTTCTAATTGGATTAACAGGATATTGCCATTATCGAACCGTGTTAATCGCGGCGGTAGTGTCTACTACGGGAGTTACTACCGCGGGGCTTGTGAGTGCCGCTCTGCATCCCGTACTTATGAGCAGGCATTCGACTTTCATTACAGCCTTGGCTTCCGTCTGGTGAAGGAATATCAGTGATTTAATCGAACAATCGAAAAGTGTAAACGATGTCATGCTATGTAACATTTAATCAATTAAAAGGGGAAGAAAAATGAGTAGAAAGAAACAATTACTGGCAGCGATTGTTGGACTGATATTTTTAATTTTTAT
>LJUD01000203.1 GCA_001304035.1 bacterium SM23_31
GCTCCGGAGGTCAAGCAGGCGGAAGTATTCGAAAATATTCCGTTCGAGATAACCGACGACGATTCACTGTATGACCATTATCTCGAACAATATTATGATGACGATAATTTTTTGTGGTTTTTTAAAACACCCGTTCCTGCACCTGAATTCGGATTTCCGGATGACCTTTCGGATAAAAGTCTGGTCGAGTTACAGATATTGAAAAGCGAAATATACGCCCGGCGCGGATACCTGTTCATGGGATCGGTCATGCGCGGTCATTTCAACCAGTATAAATGGTACCAGCCCATATTCTGGGACGAAAATTTCCGGGTTATTCTTAACAGCCGGGAGTATGAATTTATTCAACAAGTCGAGGCTCTCGAGAAAAAGCATCTTGAACACAATTACATCGAGCAGAACGGCAATGTTTACGCTAATATGGACAATGTAGTAAATTTCATTCAATTTGTGTCGGTGCCGCCTTTAGTCACCGACAAGTTAAAAGAAACAGGATTTGCTATCATCAAAGCAAATCATCCACAGCTGTATCAGCTATATGAGCAGAACTATTACGATGGGATCCCCAATTTCGTAACTACCGATATATATGTGCAGCTTCTGCATATTTATTACAAATACCTGCTTAAGCAGTTCGAAGATAATACATTAATCGAACGTTTCAACCGCATCGCAACTCATCTTTACGAATCTTCGATAGAACTCGCCAATCAGTCCGATGATCCTGTAATTGCACAGGCTGCGAAATATAATGCGGCATATTTTGGTATCACGAGAACCCTCTTTACCGGGCAAGATTACGACATTCCTGCCGAATATTATGATAAATATTACGCTGAATTGTGGAAAGTCTTATCCCATTCTACCAGGGGATCGAGTTTCCTTAATGATCCATATTTTGATTATACGCAATTTATACCCCGCGGACATTATACAACGAGCGAAGAATTAGAGATGTACTTTGCGGGAGTGAAGTGGCTACAAACGGCGCCATTTTTTATCCCGCTCAGCGGGATGAATGCTCCTTTGTCTGGTGCTGTGCTTGCCGCTGCTACAATGACCGACGAAACCGTTGAGGATTACCGGGCGATAGAAAAAATTCTGAGAGCACTCATCGGCGAGGTGGACAACCTCTCATTATTAGACCTGCACGATTTGATAAAACAGGAATATCCGGGGGAGCCGGTTAGCCGGCTTCTCCAACCGGACCGGCTTGAAGAACTCCGTACCCGGCTTCTTGCTATGAATCCGGAGAGGATACCGGTAAAACATGTTTTAACAGCTCCTCGCGGCGTCTCGCTTTATGTTCTGCCGGGCAGGTACACCTTTGACGGGGAAATCCTCATCAGGCTCATCGACGATACTCAATTTCCCCCCCGGCGTGCATCTCCGCGGGGCGCAGATGTTTTTGCAGCGCTTGGTGTCCCCGAAGCGGAACGAGTGCTCCTGTCAGTCTATCGAGAGCACGAGAAATGGCCCTCTTATATCGACTCCCTGAAGACATTGCAGCGGCAGTTCGGGGAGTTCGGTGAATGGGATGCAACGCTGTACAATAAGAGAATGCAAACGCTGAAATCGCTCTTTACCGTCGGGCAGGACGATCCATACTTTATGCAACTCGATCCGTGGCAGACAAAAAACCTCCAGACTGCACTGGCGGGCTGGACGCATATTAAGCACGAAAACTTGCTATACATTAAGCAGCCGGTCTTTGCGGAAGGCGGTGGGGGAAGGGAAATTCCTCCGCCCAATATTGTGGGATATGTCGAACCGAATCTGGCTTTTTGGATTAGATGTCTCGAATTGCTCGAAAAAACGGAAGAGGTAACGCAGGAGTACGGAATTTTCACATCAGTCAACAATGATTTACGAGGTCTCCTGAATTTTTGTATTACCGTCAGCGAAAAAGAACTGAAAGGAATACGGCTGGATGAGGAGGAATATGAACGCATCAAATGGATGGGCGGAGAGTTTGCCAAAATGACAATAAAGATAAAAGGGACCGATTCTCTTCCACCTGAAGACCCGGACAGTGAAATACCTCTTGTAATTGACGTTTACACATTTGAGTATGCATGCCTTGAAGAAGCAGTCGGTTATGCAAACCAATTATATGTCGTTGTTGAGATGGACGGGCGACTGTATTTGATGCGCGGGGCTGTTTTAAGTTATTACGAATTTATACAACCGTCCGCCAACCGGCTGACAGACGACGAATGGAAGAGGATATTGCGAGGAAGAAACGCCCCTGAAATACCTGAATGGATACAACCCCTGATGGTTCCCGTTCGTACTCAGGAACTCAGAACCAAACCAACATTCAGAAACCTTCTGGGTGACAGGTATGCGTACATGCACAAATCAAAGTATAAGTAGGTTTTCCATTACAGCGGCTGTGCTGCTTGTCCTAGTGCTGTGCAGTGAGCAGCCGGAATATGTTTCCGTTCTTTTCACCGGCGACGTTATGCTGGACAGGGGCGTTCGCAACGCCGTAGCGTGGAAAGAACCGGATATACTTTTTAACCATGTGCGGGACATCTTTGCAGAAAACGATTTCGTTTTTATCAATCTCGAATGTCCCCTCACGACGGTTGTCAATCCCGCAGAAAAGGAATATGTTTTCCGGGGAGACCCGTCGTGGATACCGGCGCTTACCCGGGCAGGAGTAACACATGCATCGTTAGGGAATAATCATATTCTTGACCAGGGCGGGATAGGTGCGCAGGAAACGGTCGATTCGTTACGGGCGCACGACATCGAACCGGTCTGGATTCGCGGGGACTTTCTTGAACCGGCTGTTATCCGCCGCAACGGCGTTATCGTTGGCGTTTACTCGGTCAATCTCCTGCCGGATACGCTATCCGGTGTGTCCTTCGATATGCTGATCGACTCTATCCGGCAATTCCGCAAGGACAATCCACAGTCGATCATTGTCGTATACCCGCACTGGGGATGGGAATATATCGAAGAACCACACAAAGGACAGATAGAAAATGCCCGCCGCCTCATTGACGCAGGAGCAAATGCAATCATCGGACATCACCCACATGTCGTCCAGACAGTTGAAGAGTATAACGAGGGAATCATATTTTACAGCCTGGGGAATTTCATCTTTGACCAGTATTACCCCGGTACCGACAAAGGTCTCGCAGTTCAGCTCGTCTTTGGAAAAGGGAAAATCGAACAGATAAACCTCTTTCCCATTATCATTGAGAGCGCCGTCCCACGGCTGGCTTCAACAGACGAATGGTCGTCAGTCTTGAATTTAAAAAGTATGGCAATCAAATTGCCGGAATATAGCGCGCCAATTCGAATTAATTATCGGTAGCGGATCGGGTCGATGAACTGCTGCCAATCCCGCCAAGCGGGATGGGGGTGCCGCCCCTTTTATTCAATAATTTATGAATTATTCAGGTTATTAATTGTAATATTTTCCTTCATATATTTAATTACGTCTTCGTAAACATTTCAATTTCACTACACTCGGTATATTTTACTTGATAATGAAAATCAAGTATTTTACATTAGGTCTCACCTTCATCCGGATAATCAAGATATACAGTCATACGTTGTATCGTGAGAACACGATATCTTATACGTAAACCTTTTAACACAACGGAAGAACAAAGAAAAGCCCATAGTATTTTAATTTTGAAATGACACATGTTGTGCAAGGATAACACAGCGTGAATGACAACGCCGCTTGTTTCCGATGTTAAGTTTGTACGCGTTGATTGATCATACCATTTTAATACCGGTTTCTTCAACATTTTATCAGGAGGATGCTATGCAGAAGAAGTTATCATGGAGAGTTGTTTTCAGTGCGGTCCTTATCCTTTTAGTTGGACTATCAGCACAAGCCTGGACCGCTCAAACAATTCAGCCGATTGTCTATACCATCAAGGTTTCTGCGCCTGAAACGCATTACGCAGAGGTAGAGGTCATTGTACCCGCCGAAGGTAGTGAGATTATTGAGATGATGATGCCTGTCTGGTCACCTGGATTCTATCGCGTTCAGGATTATGCCAGCAAGGTCGAAGACCTGTCTGCGAGCACACCGGACGGTTCGACGCTTCAAGTGGACCGGCCTAAAAATAACAGATGGCGGATTCAAACAAGCGGTACACCGATAGTGGTCTTGTCCTACCGTCTCTTCTGCAATTCGGTATCGGTCACGACCAACTGGATCGGGGATGATCTTGCGGTGTTGAACGGACCAGCGACGTTCATTACGCTTGTAGAACAGATCCGCCGCCCGCACGAAGTCAGGATTGAGTTGCCGGAGGTATGGGAACAGGTAATGACCTCGCTGAATTCAGCGCCGGATGGTTTACCCAACCACTTTCGAGCCGATGATTACGACATCCTCGTTGATTCCCCGATAGTCGCGGGGAATTTGATTGTCAATGAGTTTGAAGTGGACGGCAGCAAACATTACATGGTGGATGCCGGGGACATTGGTCAGTGGGACAGTCAGCGTGCCGCTCAGGATTTGGAGAAAATAGTACAGGAAAACCGTCGCTTCTGGGGCTTCCTTCCGTATGATAAGTATGTCTTTCTAAACGTGTTCCGTCGGGGCGGCGGCGGGCTTGAGCACAAAAACTCTACCTTGCTGACGGCGAGTTCCGCACGATCATCGACTCCCAGCCTTTCCTGGCTTATGTTCGTAAGCCACGAGTACTTTCATGCTTTCAACGTTAAACGGCTGCGCCCGGTAGAACTGGGACCTTTCGACTATGAGAATCCGCCGCGTACGAGCGGTCTCTGGATTTCCGAGGGACTCACGACCTACTACGGCGATTTGTTGGTCATCCGTTCCGGTCTGTGCAGTCCGCAGGATTTCCTGTCGCGGCTGTCGTCTAACATTGAGCGGCTTCAAAACACGCCCGGCCGTCTTGTACAGACACTTGAACAATCGTCCCTGGACGTTTGGACCTCCGGTATGTCCGGAATTGGGGGGGACAATGCTACGACCGTCAGCTACTATGTCAAGGGTGCGGTAGTTGGATTCCTTCTTGACGCAAAGATTCAGAGCTTGACCGGCGGTATGAAGAGCCTGGATGATGTTATGAGACTTGCCTACCAACGGTATTCGGGAGAGCGGGGATTTACTCAGGTGCAATTCAATGAAACTGCGGAAGAAGTTGCCGGAGTTGATCTCAAGGAGTGGTTCAGGATAGCGGTCTCATCAAGCGAGGAACTGGATTACGCGGAGGCACTCGACTGGTTTGGTTTGCGGTTCGCGGAATCGGATGTTAAGGAACAGGCAGGAACTTGGAAGCTCGAAATACTCGAAGAAGCCACCGAATCTCAAAAGAACCGCCTGCAACAGTGGTTAGGGAGCGACGGCAATAAATAGCGGTACCGCAAAAAAAATAATGGACATTCAGATATTCGTACGACTCAAAGATATGCAAAACTATCAACAAGAAATCTTGAGAGTGCGGTAAAGAAATTGGATGAAATATAGCTTTGAATTTATAACACATTCTTAATAGGATGTTTTTGTTAATATTCATATATTAAACCAGTTTTATATTTTCTGGAGAGTTAATATGAATAGGTCAGAACAAATTGTAATGAAATTTTGCAGTAAGACGTTTTTTTCCTTGTGGAGCTATTCCCAACCTCAAGGTAAAAACAAAAGTACAGAGTTATGTGATATTTTGGTAATTTGTGAACCAGATGTTATTACTATTTCTGTAAAGGAAGTTGAATTAAAAGATAGTGGGAATTATGATGTTGACGTTGAACGATGGCATCGAGAAGCAATCGAAAAATCATGTAAACAAATATATGGTGCTGAAAGAAGAATTAAACAGACATCTCATGTAATCATGAAAAATAGGGAAACGGGCTTACCATTTCCAGAAGCATCTGATATGCGAGTTCATAGAATCGCAGTTGCTTTGGGAGGTAAAGATAAAGTGCCAATTTATTTTGGTGATTTTGGAAAAGGTTTTATTCACATATTTGATGAACAATCACTATTTATACTTATCAGTGAGTTAAACACTATTGAAGATTTTGTTAATTATCGGTAATGTATTAAATTTCCTGTAAAAAGAAACAGCGTGAGTTCCTCAAGCGTTAGATGGTTAATACATAATAATTTATAAACCTCATAACGAAGGAGGGCCCAC
>LJUD01000204.1 GCA_001304035.1 bacterium SM23_31
GGCACTACACTTTTTGCGAAAATCAAGACCTGCCGGCTCTAAGTTGTTGTTTTTATTATCCAGAATTTTTCGAAACCCAATTTCACTGTAGAAGAAAAGTCAAGCTCATCTTTAGATAGAAAAAGGAATAATATAATTCTCATAATTTATAAAATCAACAAAATGCGGTCAAATTTAGTATATCAACAAAAAAAGGCTGAATCCAAAAACTTTGAACTCAGCCCTTTGCATTAATTTAGGGTATTACTTCTCTTTTTCTTTTTCCTTTACAAGGTCTTTTCGGGTCAGATGGAGATTTTCGAAACTGTCCGCTGAAATTACGTAGTACCACTCCGCAAAGTGTGCATTCAAATCCTGCGAAATTTTTCTGCCGTTCTCCACTTTGCCTATCCATTCTTCATAAGCATCGTTAAGTTCTTTATTTTTACGGTCTTCATCGGTCCACAGACTGTCGGCTTTGGCGAAAAAATCGGTATTTTCCGGTTTTCCCGGTTCTTTGAAGTAATCTTCGTTAAACGATGTAGTGATAAACAGATACCGGTTCTCTCCCGGGGCGCTGCTTTCGCTTACGGTTGTATCCGTACCGGCGGTAACCGCTTCACCGGTGCCGTATACAATTTCACCGAAGCGCAGAGTATATGTTACTCCGTCATTTGTACAAGCTTGTAATTCCCCTTCATTGGACAGCAGGCGTCCGTCATTCGAGAAAAAATACCCCTTGCTCTGCAGTGATAGGGCATCGCTCTGTAAAACAGAAATATCCCCTGCAGCTTTTTGCAGGCTTTGAGTTAAACCGGCAGGTTTTGGGCGTACTCCTACAATGGAGAGGTTATCCAGTGCAGTAAGCAGTTCATTCATTTTTGTATCGTCTACTTCCTGTTCGGAAGTCATACGGTCTGCCTGCCATATATCATCTTTTTTATCAAGGGAAAGCACATCCCGCTCATTTACCTGTCTTGTCCGTTCATTAATTGAGTAGTCCTTTAATATGACCCGGTTAATATCACTTTTTAAAATTTTCAGCAGGTCTGTTTCGATCCAATCGCTGAATTTCGTAGAAATATCGATATCCATTCGTACTGCATAGACACGTTTTTGTCCGGGAATGCGAACAAATCTTATATTTTCTCTGGCTTCCACCTTTTTCCCTACAATAAAATCTGCGAGAATTATATCGTTATCACCTTTGACGGTGACGCGCTGTCCGCGCCCTGTGAGGCTGACGGCGGTTTCATCGAGCGGATCGACGACTCCGAAAGCTTCATGGTCGGCAGAATTATCGGACCGGAAATCATCTTTTTTGATACCGATAACTCCTGCAGCAGTTTTCGCAAGGCGGTCTTGCGCATCAGCAGGGTAATTATAGTGAGACGGGATTGTCCATTTGCCTTTAGAGAAGGTTATCTTGAAGGGTTGAGCCGAGCCTGTGTTCTCGTCATAATCGATTACTTCAAGTGTTTTTGCAGCATTCGGATCGGTAAAATCGGGAAAAAACAGTTCTCCCTGTTCAAGAAAGGAATTCGGTGTAATTTTTCTGGGAGCAGTTACAAATGCGAGTACCACCAAAACAATAGTCGCTCCAATAAATATCATGGTTTTGTTTTTTTCATTCATAGTTAACTCCTCAATCTTCTTGCTGCTGCCTCGCCTTCCCGTTCACGGCGGCGGCGGCGTACAAAAATTATCACGCCTATAGTGAAAACCGGTATCGGCGGCAGAAGAACCGCAAGCATTTTGATGCCGCTTTGTATACTGCGGATATTTGCTTCCATCTCTTCTTTGCTGCGCTGAATCTTTGCCTCTTTTTCGGCTTGTATGTTTGTTTGTAACACGTTGAACCGGCGGTTTTCAACCTCCTACAGATTATTTGCCATTATTTGCTTGGTCTGGTCATCCAGGTCCGCCCGCTGCTGTACTTCAGCCACTTTTTCATCAAGGCGCCGCCGGGCTTCCTGTAATGCGATCTGCGCATCTGTTTCCGCTTCCATTTGATCCCTGCTGCGCTTTTCGTCAAATTTACTTATTTGTACTTCAACGGCTTCTAATGTTCTGTGTTTAACTCTTCTATTTCTTAATTCTATAAAAGATTCATCTCCGGCAAGAACGTCCATACAGTTAATAAAGAATGTCACATTGTCAAAGTTCAAATTCCCAGGTGCCTGCTTGCGTATTTCAAAAAACTGGTCTGAAATAAAATCTACATCGGCAATGACGATTACATTGGTGTTTATTGGGATTGCCGCCGAATCAACGGGTGAAATTTTACCTTTAATATGTGCAGCTAAAGTAAATGCCGAACCGGCAGGATAATGCGGCAAATACTGTGACGGAACCAACTGAGTTCCAAAGAAACTGCGCTGAACGAGCTGTTGATAATATAAAGAACCGGAAATCCTTCCGGTTTTTAACAGGGGCGTAAATTCATAGTCGGGATTCGTGGAACTGCCGATACTTCCCGGAAAGAGAAATACTAATTCCTGTAGTTTTTCTGTTGTATTGTGTTCCTGGTTGAATGACTCTGCATCTTCATTTGATGCCCCGAGAAAAACAAACTCAGGCGGTAAATTCGCAAGGTCGGGGTGCGGGTTATACGTATCCCAGACAATCTGTTGGGGATTCCAGCTCATACCTATAACATTCAAGAGATCATAAATATCACCTTTCGGTTCCGGCGGGGCTCCCTGATTCATAAAAGGATTTCTCTCTGCTCCGGCTTCTTCCGAAGGAGAAAGACCGACATTGACTACGGGCAGAGGGTCTACAAGCATCAGTGTCGGGTAGCCATACTCGATGTAGTACATCAAGTTATCCATCTGCACCTGCGTTAAAGAAGAAGGCAGCACAACTAATAAACCGTCAAGCTCTTCAAATATTGGCTCATCAGCATTAATTTCAACAACGTCATACTGTTTTTTTAATTCATCCACCACCTGCCAGGCAGGCGTGCTCTGAAAGGTCTCAAAATCTAATCCGCCAAACAGCCGGATTTTAGTATTCAAAACTCCTATCTTTTTACGCTGAGTTTTTGCGGCAACACGGATACTGCGGATTAATTCATATTCTACGGGCAGCCCTCTATCGAAAAACGGGATGACTTCTTCCTCGGCACCACTGGTAAAAGCGACACCCATAAAAACCTGACTTATCTGAGCACGGGTACTGCCTGGTTCAGGAACGTTCATGGGTAAAATACCAAACTTTTCACGGGCATCCCGTGCCTCATCCGTGAACGGTTCTGTATCGTGCACCAATACCTGCACCTTATCTCCGGTAATCGCATCAATCTCTCTTATAAAACCGAGCAGGTTTTCCCGCTGCTGAACAAAATGCTGAGGTACTTCCTTGCTTATAAAAGCCTGAATCAACACCGGGCGGTCATCGGGGATTTCATCTAAAAGCCGCCGTGTTTCATCTGAAAGCGAATGCAGCCGCTCAGCAGTCACGTCAAGACGGAAACTCACACGTCCAATAATTACATTCAAGCTGATTACCATAATAACTATGGCAACGGTACGTATTAATTGATGTACCCACATTTTATATCCGTCTGCTTCAATGAGCCAGTGGCGCCTGCCCAGCAGAATTATATTCATATACAGCATCATACCTGCCAGAGATATAAAATAGAGAAATCCCGAAAAACTGATGACTCCGCTTGAAAAATCGTTAAAAGGCCCGAATACGCTCATGCTTGACATAAAATTCTCGATACTCTTGCCGAAAATCGACGAAACTTTATCAATGTACGCAAAGAACGAACAAAAAATAGCCCCTAAAATAAATGCAATAGTAACATTGGGGATCAACAGTGATGCAAACATGCCGACTGCTATAAATGCCGTTCCTATCAGCCAGAAACCGATATAATTTCCAAACATTAAGCCAAGGTCGGGACTTCCCAGCCAAAAAAGTACGAAGACATGACTTAAGGATAAAATCAGTGATGCGGTATAAACTCCAAGTGCTGCAAGGTATTTTCCCAGAACAATTTCAAGGTCTGTTCCCGGAATAGTCAATAACAGTTCATCTGTTCCCTGTTTGCGCTCCTCTGCCCAAATACCCATTGTTAAAGCAGGAATAAAAAATAACAACAGAAATGGGAAAATATTATTGAGCAAATCAAGGTTTGCTAAATTATTAAGGAAGAATCTTTCCTGCCAGAATGCAGCGGCAGCGCTTAGAAAAATAAAAAGCGTAATAAATACATAACCGGTAGGATTTGTGAAATAAAGCCGTAAATCACGCTTAAAGAGTGCATAAATTACTTTGAAATTAATATTAGTTGTCATCACAAGGCATCCTCCAGGAAATTCTAATCTGTTGGTTTTCCATAATTCGTCAATCGATAAAAATGTTCTTCTATTGAACCGTTTTCCTTTAGTTTAGCGGGTGTGCCGTCAAATACCAGCCTGCCCTCGTGTATCAAAATTACGCGGTCTGCAACGGGTTCAACTTCGTGCAAAATGTGTGTAGAAAGCAAGATGGTTTTGGTCTTTCCCAATTCTTTGATATTTTTGCGGAAATCGCGAATCTGGTTCGGGTCTAATCCCGCAGTCGGCTCATCCATTATCAAAACATCCGGTTCATGCAGCAGTGCCTGGGCTAATCCCACCCGCTGCTGATAGCCTTTAGAGAGCTTACTAATCGGCTTTTCAAGAACCAGCTCCAGTGCACATTGTTCCGTAACTTTAGTTATGCGTTTTGCCAGTAAATCCGGTTCAAGACACCGCACTTCGCCAAAAAACTGTAAAAGTTCAAGCGGTGTCATATCCATATAAAGCGGACCGTTTTCCGGTAAATATCCTAACCTTTTTGCAGCATTAAGTCTCTCTTTGCGGATATCGAATCCGGCAATGTAAGCAGAACCCTCACTCGCAGAAAGATAACCGCTCAGAATTCTCAATGCAGTGGATTTACCTGCGCCATTCGGACCTAAAAAAGCAACGATTTGACCCTCAGGAATGGTAAATGAAATATCCTTTATCGCTACGAAAGGCCCATAAAATTTTGACAGCCCGCGTGCCTCAATCATGATTTTTGGTGATGTTTCTGACATTGTGCTCCCAATATTTTAAATTTTAACAACTTTTGTTAGAACATTCAATTGACTGTGAAGATTCAAAATATTTTACAATATCTGTATTAAAAATTCACATTTATCTTAATATTCGCAATTAATTAAGAAATGTATTTTAATGTTGGAACAAGATACAATAATTGTAATCGACAATTTATACTGAAAATTTGGAAAGTGTACAGAAACTTCTTAAGCTGAACTATGAATACTTTGGTTATTCATAAATGATTCATATTATACGTTTTTAGAATTGATAGAGTTTCATTTTTTTATTAAAAATTTATCAAATCTAAAAAAATTTAATAAAAGAAAATAATTAAAAATCGATTTGACACCTTTAAATCAACCAATTTATTAACCGAAAAAAACAGTGTAAAAAAAGTAAAAATAATTTGTCTCAATTTACTGGTAATGTTCGATTAAATCAACAGGAATTTTGTAAAATATGCCGGCGTATTGTAATATTTAATTCTTAAACGGATAATAATGATACAAAACAAAATGATTTTGTATTGATTTTTACCGCATATATTTTGTATTTTACTTCAAAGAGTTTACGGTTTTTATATTTTAGAAATATCTGTCATAATCGAATGCAAAAAACGGCATAACCATGAAAATATTACTCATCTTGTCTACCCTTTTAATATTAACAAATTGCGCAGGGGAAAATGTGAACGAGTTATATCAATCTATACCCAAAAAGTTACAGGACTGGATTGCCGAGGATAAAGACGAAATCTATAATAGAGAAACCCTGTTTAATTATATTAACGGGGGTGCTGAACTTTATTTAACGTATACATTCAAAGAAGCCTTAGTCAGAAGATTTGTTAATGCCCGGCAGCCCGATATGGAAATTGTGCTCGATATTTTTGATATGGATTCTTCTGAGGAGGCTTTCGGTATTTTTTCCAGCGAACGTGAGGATGAGGAAATCGGAATAGGGCAGGACTCTGAATATGGAGGAGGGCTTCTGAGATTCTGGAAAGACCGTTATTTTATTTCAATGGTGGTTTTGGGTGATGAGCAAGCAGCAAAGCCGGTAATGTTTGAACAATATCCCTAAAGAGGGATTAATAGAACGTGAAATACGTTATTTTCATGCCGTCAACTGCCTGAACAATTACTACTACATAGCCAGCGAAAATATTCTGAATCTCGGTAAAAACACACAATGCGTGTTCGCACCATACAGGATGGACCAGGAAACCGGCTATTTATTGTTGGTGCAATATGTAAACGAACAGCAGGCTGAAGCAGCTTATGAGAGCTTTTTAGAGATATATATGCCCGAGGCACGCGAAACAGGATTTGCACAGATGGAAAATAAAAAATGGACCATGGCGAAAATTAACGGGCAATACATTATGATTGTTTTTGAAGCACCCGATAAAGACCGGGCTTCGAAATTACTGTCCGGTGTAATATTAAAAGAGGAATAATAACGATGGTAAGAATTATTACAAGGCGTGATTTTATGCGGGGAACGGCTTATGCAGCACTGGGAGCGGCGGTCGTACTCCCGTATCAATTTAAAAATACAAGAGTTGTGCTAATTCGCCATAAGGATGTCTGGGACAGTGAATCTAAGCTAAATTCACAGATTGTCCAGCAGATGCTCGATGAAGCGGTTATGGCATTGCTGGAGCAAGACGATCCTGTTAAGGCTTTCCGGCTTCTTGTAAAACCGGACGATATTGTCGGTATTAAAAGTAATGTGTGGAGTTTTCTCCCTACTCCTGCCGAGCTGGAAAATGCTATTGAACAGCGGCTTCTAAATGCCGGTGTACAGAAAAAAAATATCGGCATCGATGACCAGGGGGTTCGCAGAAATCCGATTTTTCAAAATTCAACAGCACTCATTAATGTACGACCACTTCGTGCACATTACTGGTCAGGGATCGGCGGTTGTTTAAAAAACTATATTATGTTTGATAATCCATCGGATTATCACGATGATAGCTGTGCAAATCTGGCGCTTTTATGGAAATTACCGGCTGTTAAAGACAAAACAAGGTTGAATATTTTGAGCGTGCTCAATCCACAGTTTCACGGCAGGGGACCGCATTATTTTGATCGCAGGTATGTCTGGAAATATAACGGTATTATTGTCGGCACTGACCCGGGCGTGAATTGCAGACATCTCCGAAGCATATAATGATGGCTGACGTACGGCATGGTCTCGGTACGAGTGATCCGGAAAAGATCGATTTGATAAAACTTGGTTGGAAACAGGATATTCTGATTTGAAAGTTGTAATCACGACGTATTTAAAATCTCCTTGATTTCCTTCATTTAGGTTCATAACTTGATTGTAATTTTTCCCGTGAATTTGAAGTATTACTAAAAATATCCTTCTTTTATCATAATATATATTAATAGTCTTTAAACCTCTTAATTTTTTTACGATTCTAATGTCTTGTATTAACAAAGCCTTGGCAAATTTTTAAATTCGCCAGAGTCTTGATGATAAGTTGAAGTGATATTTATAATATCAAATGAATTGCAAATGCGGCAAAATTCTTGAATTATCTTAATGTATTACTTTAAATGTGTATTTCTATATAATTTAATTATAATATATTAGTAAAGTTCAGTTTATATTCGAATGTTGGACTTAACAAAAAATGAAGAGCAGCTGCGGCGAGCAGTTCAAAGAGCTCGTGAGCGGAGTATCATTATTCCTACTTTCAGGCAGCAGAAAGCCCCCGAGTTGATCCCGGATAAGATAAAAGCGGAACTCAAAAACACCGGACTCTGGGACATTGATTCATTAAATTTATTCAGAATTACATGGAAAAATGAGCCGGTTAACCATGGCGGTCTTTTCGGTCCGGTGAATTACATTGAAATGCCCCGGGAAATTACCGGTGTTGATGCAAGGATAATCGGGCTTATCGGGAGGTGGTTTCCAACAGGTTCGCATAAAGTCGGGGCAACCTTCGGGTGTCTTGTGCCCGGATTGATTACCGGTCAATTCGACCCAACATGCCATAAAGCAGTATGGCCCTCAACGGGGAATTATTGTCGGGGCGGTGCTTACGATGCTGTATTGCTTGCGTGTGACTCGGTCGCAATTCTCCCCGAAGAAATGAGCAGGGAACGTTTCGATTGGCTGTCAAATATTGCGGGTGAAGTGATTACTACTCCCGGCGGCGAAAGTAATGTAAAAGAGATTTTTGATAAATGCCGTGAGCTCAAACGAAACCGTAAAGATATTGTGATTTTTAACCAGTTTGACGAACCCGGTAACTATCTCTGGCATTACGAGGTTACCGGGCAAGCAATGTTTGAGATGCTTTTAGAGGTTATGTCTGACAAGGATTCGTTTGCCGGTATTGTATTGACAACAGGTTCAGCCGGAACTCTTGGAAGTGGTGATTACCTCAAAGAAGTGTTTCCGGGATGTAAGATAGCTGTAGGAGAACCCCTGCAATGTCCTACGCTTATGTTAAACGGTTATGGAGAGCACCGGATCGAAGGTATCGGCGATAAACACGTGCCCTGGATACACAACATACGCAATACAGATATGGTTATGTGCATTGATGATAGTAACTGTGTTAATTTAATAAGACTCTTTAATGAACCAACCGGGAAAGAATATCTTGTGAAACAGGGCGTGCCTGAAAAAACGGTTGATAATTTACATTTATTGGGAATTTCAGGTGTTGGTAATTTAATATCCGCTGTCAAATTCTGTAAGTATTATGAGCTATCCAAAAATGAATTTGTCGTGACCGTATTTACAGATTCTATGGAACTTTATGGAAGCCGATTAAAAGAATATTCTGAGAAATATGGGAAATATACTGAGAATGATGCAATAAAAGACTACCATCGTTATCTTATGGGTATTTCAACGGTTCACATGCTGGAACTTAGTTATTATGATAAGAAAAGAATCCACAATCTCAAATATTACACATGGATCGAGCAGCAGGGTAAGGATGTAAAAGAATTAAATGCGCAATGGCACGATTATCCTGAATACTGGAAAAAAGTGCAGGCAAAAACCGCAGAAATCGACCGGCTGATTAATGAGTTTAATGAAAAAACCGGGCTGTTAAATAATTTGTAAGTAATTTTTACTTTAAAAGGAGGTAAGGCAAGCGTGAATAACGAAATAAATAAAAGAATAGAGAGTATTTCACAACAACTTCAAAATAACCTTGTGGGATTGTTAAGGGAAATTATCGCCATTCCATCGATGAATGGACAGGAAGGCGCCGTTATCGAGCGGCTGAAAGAGGAAATGGAAAATATCGGATACGAGGAAGTATGGGTAGACCCGATGGGAAATCTTTTTGGGCGGATGGGCAGCGGTGAAAAGGTACTTGCTATTGACGGTCACGCCGATACGGTTGATATCGGGAATCCGGATCTCTGGGAAGTTGATCCGTTCGGTGGGGAAATACGGGACGGCTGTATTTATGGCCGCGGCGCTTGTGACCAAAAAGGCGGGCTTGCGGCGGCAGTATATGCAGGGAAAATGATGCAGGAGGTTGGTATGCCGGACAATACCTCTTTCCTTGTCGTCGCATCTGTGTTTGAGGAAAATTTTGAAGGTTTAAGCTGGCAGTATATCGTGAACGAAGATAAAATTATCCCGGATGCGGTTTTGCTTACCGAGCCTACAAATCTGGGTATCAGGATCGGACAGAGGGGAAGATTAGAATTAAAAGTACAAACAGAAGGTGTTTCCTGCCACGGTTCGGCGCCGGAACGGGGCAGAAATGCCATTTACATGATGGCGCCCGTTATTCAGGAAATAGAGCAATTAAACTCTCGATTGAAAGAAGATAACTTTCTCGGGAAAGGGAGTATAACGATTAGCGACATCCGTTCGACCGCTCCCTCTTTGTGTGCCGTGGCGGACAGCGCAACAATACATCTTGACCGCCGTCTTACACGTGGAGAAACAATGGACAGCGCGCTGCAGGAAATTAAGTCCTTACCTTCGGTAATAAAATCAAACGCAAATGTATCGATACCGGAATATAAACCGGTGAGTTATACGGGGCTTAAGTACCCCGCAAATGCATACTATCCAATGTGGGCGCTTGAAAAGTCACATCCACTGGTACAAACAGCGGTCAAAGCTTTTGAAGCTCAATTTCATGAAACACCCGATGTAGATAAATGGGTGTTTTCTACTAACGGCGTTGCTACTATGGGTTCCTTCAATATTCCGACTATTGGATTCGGACCGGGTGAAGAAAAATTTGCCCACGCCGCAAATGAACTGGTGCCCATTGTACATTTAGTCAAAGCGCTTTCATTCTATGCTTCGTTTATTTATCACTGGGGGAAATAGCAGTTAAATGTTTTTATTATTAAGGACAAAATAAATTCAATTTTCAAATAAGGAAGGAGAGAGTCGATGTTAGTATTAACGACACCAACCATTGAAGGGAAGCAGATCGTTAAATATTACGGATTGGTCAGCGGTGAAGCGATTTTAGGAGCAAACTTATTTAAGGATTTATTCGCAAGTATCCGCGATATTGTTGGAGGCAGGTCAGCCGCTTATGAAAAAGAGCTGCGTAGTGCAAAGGATATTGCAATTCAGGAAATGGCTGAACAGGCACAGGCTTATGGCGCCAACGCTGTAGTGGCTGTTGACCTGGATTACGAAACAATAGGCAGTGGTTCCGGGAATATGCTGATGGTGAGCGCAAGCGGTACTGCGGTAAAATATAAAGATTGAAATGCATGATTTGGGATGTAATCCAAAAAGTCCGGATTTAATAGATTCACTATAATAATTATCGCTATATATTACAATAATTACATAAAGTAATACTTTAAGTAATGAAGGGAGGTTTTTATGTATAAGTGCCGGTTTCTGAGTATATTATTAGTATTAATTTTTGCTTTTTCATTACATCATTTTGCCGCTGCGCAAAATTTACCGCTTAAGAACCTTGATGAATACATTGAAAAAGCTTTAAAGGATTGGAATATTGCGGGCACGGCAATTGCCATTGTCAAAGATGATACGGTTGTTTATGCAAAAGGTTTTGGTTTTAAGAATATGCCGGAATTTCAACTCTATGATCCGTATGTAACGCGGGAATTTACAATACGCGATTTACTCTGTCACAGAAGCGGACTATCGCGCGGCGACCATCTCTGGCTCGGTTCTACTTTTTCGAGGGATGAAATTGTTTACAGAATCCGGTTTCTTGAACCAAGCTGGAGTTTTCGTTCACATTATGGGTATCAAAATATAATGTTTATGATTGCCGGTCAACTTATTGCGCGGGTTACAGAAAAGAGTTGGGATGATAATGTTAAAGAAAAAATCTTTTCGCCGCTCGATATGAATGAGACGAACACCAGTATAAACGATTTTAAGCCCGGCGATAATGTTGCTACCCCGCATCAAAGAACCACAGACACTTTACGTACTATACCATGGCGGAATATAGATAACATCGGACCCGCAGGGTCGATTAATTCCAATGTTGTGGATATGGCAAAATGGCTGAGATTACAATTAGGAAGCGGCACTATTGAAGACAGGGAGTTTTGGAGCACCGACGTTCAGAGAGAAAT
>LJUD01000205.1 GCA_001304035.1 bacterium SM23_31
ATCCACCGGAGCGAACTCTGATGGGTCCGGGACCCAGCAATGTGCACCCGCGCGTATTGCAGGCTATGGCGGCGCCGACAATCGGTCATCTCGATCCTGAATTTTTGAAACTAATGGACGAGGTTCAGGAACTTTTAAGATGGGTATTTAACACCCAGAACCGCCTGACGATACCTATTTCGGCAACCGGCAGCGCGGGCATGGAGGCATGTTTTGCCAATGTATTCGAGCGCGGAGAAAAAGTGTTGATCGGCGTTAACGGCGTGTTCGGTAAAAGAATGACGGAAGTAGCAAAAAAGTATGGTCAAATTGCTGTTTCTTTTGAAAAAGAATGGGGAAAAATTTTTGAGCCGGATTTCATTCGAGTTGTGCTTGAAAGTGAAGCAGGTATCGCAGGAGTAGCGCTTGTCCATGCAGAGACCTCTACCGGCGCATGCCAGCCGCTCGAAGAAATCGGGAAAATATGTAGTAAACATGACGTTATTTTTCTTGTTGATACAGTAACGTCATTGGGAGGCATACCTGTAGACGTTGACGGCTGCAATATCGACGTGTGCTACTCGGGTACGCAAAAATGCTTGAGCTGCCCGCCGGGATTGTCGCCGGTAACATTTTCCGAAAAAGCATTAGAAAAAATTTCAAAACGCAAAACCGATATAGAAAGCTGGTATTTTGATCTGTCCATGCTCCAAAAATATTGGACGACCGGCGAACGTGTGTATCACCATACTGCGCCTGTCAACATGATATATGCACTGCGTGAGGCACTGCTCATACTCGGTGAAGAAGGTCTGGAAACTATATTTGCACGCCATAACCTGAACAGCCGGGCACTGTTATCCGGCATGACAGCATTGGGCGTCGAGCCGCTCGTTGAGGAACAGTACCGTCTGCCGGAGTTAAATACAGTTAAAATTCCCGAAGGAGTCGACGACAAAAAAGTTCGAAGCACACTTCTGAATGAATACGGCATCGAGATCGGCGCCGGTCTGGGGCCATTGGCGGGAAAAATCTGGCGCATCGGATTGATGGGGCAGTCATCCACGCAGAAAAATGTCGTCTACTTTCTCACCGCGCTCGAACAGATTCTAAAAAAGATGGGCGTTGTTTCCGAGGGCGGTAAAGCTGTTAAGGCTGCGGAAGAAGTGTATGGAGAATAAATAAAGTTATGTGTTGGTCTTTTAACCATCACATTTTTACTCTGTTGGTGATAACACCAACAGAGAACTTAAATGTATTTGTACAAGTTCCAGGCTTCAGTTGTGTAAGCTTCAGTTATGTGTTGGTCCCGCTTAGCGGGATCACCAACACACTTTTCGCAGGAGCAGGTTTATCGCAAAGTGGTTCCTTCAGAACAACCTGCTCCGAATATAACGTTTGGTTTAAGTTGCAAACTTGAACCTGCATGGGTATCGGAATATCTACTATGAAATCTCACATCATCAACTGTGCAAAATTTTTCACTGTTTTTCCTTAATACCTTCAAATTTTTATTACCTTCTTTGAACTTTCCTTCTTAAAATTCGATTCTTCCATTTAAAATAGCACTGTGGCATGAATTTTGCGATATTTACAATGTAATTGAAATCGAATTTCATTTGTGGAAATACAAAAATAACCTTGACATTTGTTGATAATTTTTTTACTTTGACATTGCTGTATTCTTGCCGGCAATTGCAAACACATCAAAAAACTTTGGTAAATGTTTGAATTTACAAAAACTTCGATTTACAGTTTAATTTAAACAAGTTAGGGGGTTTTACAATGAAAAGAGCATTTTTTATAATTGCAGCAGCTATTTCATTACAATTAATTAGCTGCACCGGCGGCGAAAAATTTACTGACTTGTTGGTAAATAACTCCGGTTCGGATAAAAGTGGAAATCCAACGTCAGGAAATGGCGCTTATCCTACTATAATTAGCCCCCTGCCGGGTGCACAGTTAGAGAATCTAAAGGCAGAATTTAAAGAGATGAATCCAAACTTCCCCGGAACATTAAATAAATACGGATTCATCGAAGATGAGGTTAAGTCTATGGAGCATCCGGATACTATACTAACCGACGAAAATTTAATGATTCAAAGAGCAAAAGCATTCCTTCTGAAAAACAGCAAGTTTACCGGTGTAACCGATACAACAGCAATGTCAATTTTCAATTCTCTTCCTTTCATCCGGGGGAAACTTTGGATGGTTATTTTTAATAATCAAATATATAATGGTTTAGAAGTTAAAAGATCAGTAATACACGTTTATTTAGATGCAAATGGCGTTTTCAGGGCATCCGGGAACTGGTACAACTATATTTTTATTCCGGATGAACAGATCAGTGAAGAAGACGCAAAAAACAGCATTATTGGTTTTGAGATCGAGTATCAATTAGGCTGGGGAGGTGGTAGTGGAATATATGTCGTTAACGAACGGGACATGATAAATCCTGCAGTAAAAATTGTATTAGTTCAATTCTCCGGTGAAAAAATTGAACTGAAAGTGGCATGGCAAATTTCGGTCCGTTCGGCAGGATGGTACGTATTTGTCGATACAGTTACCGGGGAAGTTCTTGGAACTGAACAATTATGGGCAGATTAAAACTTTATCAACACGTATCACCTCGCTTGCATACTTCGCAGGAGCAGGTTTTTAACCTGCCATAAATATTTATTTAGAAGCTAAATATGTGGTTCAAGTTGTAAACTTGAACCTGAAGGGGGTTTTATAATGAAAAGAGCATTTTTTATAATTGCAGTAGCTATTTCACTACAATTGATTAACTGCACCGCCGGAGAAAAATTCGCTGACCTGATAGTAAATAGTGCAGGTTCAGATAAAAGTGGAAGTCCCCCGGCAGGAAATGGCGCTTATCCTACTATAATTAGCCCGCTGCCGGGTGCACAGTTAGAGATGCTAAAGGCGGAATTTAAAGAGATCAATCCGGAATTCCGCGGGACATTAAATAAATATGGATTTATTGATGATGATATTAAGCCTACTATGTCCATGGAGCATCCGGATACTATACTAACCGACGAAAATTTAATGAATCGAAGAGCAAAAGCAATGCTTCTGAAAAACAGCAAATTTACAGGCGTAACCGACACAACTGCAATGCCAATTAACAATTCTCATTCTCATGGACGGGGTAAACTCTGGAGAGTTTGGTTTCAAAATCAAGTATACAATGGTTTGGGAGTTAAAAATACAGAAATATTCGTTTTGTTAGATGCCAATGGCGTTTACAGGTTATCCGGGAACTGGTACAGCTATATTTTTATTCCGGATGAACAGATAAGTGAAGAAGACGCAAAAAACAGCATTATTGGGATGGAAATTAAATATACATGTTGGAGTATACCGGGTGTTCATATAGTCTCCGAACAGGACATGAAAAATCCTGCTGGAAAGGTTGTTTTGCCTCAAATATCCGGCGAAAACATTGAACTAAAAGTAGCATGGCAAATTTCAATCGGTTCACCGGCAGAATGGTACGTATATGTCGATATAGTTACGGGAGAAGTTCTTAAAATTGAACAATTATGGATAGATTAGAATTTTATCAACACGTATTATCTCGCTTGCATACTTCTCAGGAGCAGGTTTGCAACCTGCTCCGAATATTTATAAGCCAAAGACTCCCGAAGAAGAAAAAATCCTCCGCGCTATGATCATCGAAGGCAAACCAACGCTCGATTTCTGGCAATCCATGCTGCAGGTAGAGGTCTAATGATATTCGGCATAACAAAATATGCTTTTCAGATACAATAGAACTTGAGAGTGCTATTTAAGATGAGGAATCGTCTTTGTTTTTTGGATGTTCAAATATTTTTCTCGGTATGGTGATACAATAGTTGAATTCTCTGATAAGCCATAGTCCAATTAATCTGGTCATTGGTTCGGTTGTTTTAAAAAAATCATTTATTGTTTTAGAATTGTATTTGTTAATTAATTCGGCAAGACGAATTGTAAAGTTATGAAGAGAATTCCTTATATCAGTGAGAAGACTAACATATGCTTTTTGTTCTGTTGGTTTTGTTCTAAAACGTAATTGGAATGTAATTAGGTACACATAACATTCTAAACTTTCTTCTATGCTAAGTGATTGATCTGAAAGGTTTTCTAATGCGTAATTGAACTTATTTGTTGATATATGTTTAAAAGGATCGTTTACATCAAAATTTAAAGATCTTTCATTTAAAGTATGTTCTATTTCGATTAAAATCATTAGTGCTTCTCTGTTTAAATACATTAGAAAATCAATGGTTTTCTTAATTGAAGTTTTCCAACTTCTATATTCCTGGCTAAATGTGAAGATTATCCAGGAGATTATTAATGTTGATATTGCGGTAATTAATGCTGTGATGAACTCATTCATGACATAAATATAGAAAAAATATTTTACTAAGTCAAATTAAAACTTAGAGTATTTTGAAAATGTTTGAAAGGATTAAACACAAAATGTTTTGTGGCAAATTTTTTCATTCATTTATATATTTCATGGGTGGAAGAATAGGGGGAAACTGTTAAGGGATATATTAAAGAAATGTCATCTAGACATAATGATGAGATTAAGAAACGACAATCAGGTCATAATAAATTCACTGAAGCTATACAGAATATCGAAAAGATTTTATTGTTAATAAAGTGGATGTCTGTTATTTTTAATTTATTTACAGTACTTTAGTAAATTTTTATTAATTCTTATTTTTACTGTATATATATATATATATAATAAACAACGAAAATGAATTAGTGTCATTCCTGCGGAAGCAGGAATCCATGGAGTAAATATCAAAATAAAAGACTGGATTCCCGCTTACGCGAGAATGACAAGTGTAATTTATAAAATTTACCAAATCTTAGTTATTTATTTAAAACTTGAACTTGCTTGGTTTGGGCATACTTATCCTATACCATGCCGGTCTAAGACGGTACGGTGAATTTTTCGTGCTGCAGAGATTCTTTTTGTAAGATAAGTTTAAGCTGCTGCTGCTTGCGGTTTATACAATAAAGCCGCTACAATGCCCAGGATAACGTAGATTATAAAATTGCCGATGGCAAATCCCCAGACAAGACCGGCAGAATATGTATAATACGCAAAGTGAAGAAATAACAAAGGAGCAGCCATCAGAAGACCGATATAGAACCCGAACCGAAAGCCTTCGCCAATTCCCTTGTTCTCATATCCCTTGGTAAAGATGAAACAGAACATAAAGGCCAAAATAAGTTCCCCGATAATAGCCAATATGTACGACCCGGTACCCATTTCCATCTTCATTCCTTCAACGCCTTCCCAGTTCAAAATGGCTCCGTTCAGAACAAAAGAAAGTATCACATAAACAATCCATACTACAACGAAGGTAAGAACAAAGCGACCCGTATTCATACTACCTCCTTATCAGTTTGGTTGTAATTACGTATATTTACCTGCGACAATTACCGAATAAAAGTACCGCGGCAAAACTCCGGTTATGCTGAATTATTCTTGTCCCTGTATTTTTTAGAGCTGACAATATACTCCAAAATTTATCTAAAGCTACATGATAACTTAATAAAAGTCAACAAATTTTTTTAAAAATTTATTTTTATATTTGCCTTGCTCCGAAGGGATTCCTCGCTGCCAACACACTGTTTTCACTGTTTCGCGGGAGCAGGTTTGCCACGAAGTGGTTCTTTTGGAATAACCTGCTCCGAATGTTTCAAAACATTTGGTTCAAGTTACAAACTTGAACCTGCACGTGCATAAGATCACTATGTGATGAACTTGAACCTGCACAGGTATAACTCCGACAGAGAAATAAGAATGGATTTGATAAATCAAATCCATACAAAATCTACCATTCCTATATCAATGCATTTTGCTGAATGCGAGCATTATATCCATGATGTCGTTACTGGTATACGTAAATTCTCCTTCGCCGGTTTTTTTTGCGCCCGGGTATTCGGGTTTTTCTTCTCTCACCTTGAGAACCATTGTATACGGCGGATTTAATTTGTAAGGTTTATATTTATCCATATTGAACAAAGCCTTTGTAACGCAGGCGCGGATTTTTTCACGCGCAACTTCCGGGTGCACACCCAGCTCAGCACGTCCGATACCTTCTTTAACGGCATAAGTCTCGACCTCACCGAACAATCCTTTC
>LJUD01000206.1 GCA_001304035.1 bacterium SM23_31
GGTTACCTCGCCCTTTCTGTTGCAACGGCATTCGTGTTTTCTCAGGGCGGGGATACCCCGCCCCTACTTGTACATATTAATTGTTTTTGGACAGAAACTGGGAACGGTTATACTATAACTTCACATGAAAAACACCCCCAATCCCGAAGTTTCGGGATTGAGGGTGCCACAAAGGTGCTGTGTGCCTGTGCGGGATTGAGCTGCGGTTCAGTTCCGCATTTTTATGCGTTTCTTTATAGATTATTAAATGGAGTCAGGTCTTGTCTAAAGATCGGACTTTGTCTGAAAATATTATAATTATCCCCCTGAGCAGGATTCAGTACGGCTATACCTTTCAAAACTCAAAAGTAAAAAGTTTATAATCCCGATTATTCGGGACAAAAACAGATGTAGAAGGCATGCATTCAGTATTGCTGTAAACTTCTAAAGAGCAGACACCGAAGTTCTATTTTTTCCCGCCGCCGTAGATAATTTCACCCGGGAATTTACCCGTATGCCTTCCATTATCAAAAACCAGGGTACCGTTAACGAGAACGTACCTGACGCCGGTATCGAACTTTGAATCAACCATCGGAGACGTTACCGGAGTAATCGCATCCAAGTCAAAAACGACGACATCGGCGCGCTGTCCCTTTATTATTCTTCCGCGGTCATGTATATTAAGACGGTCGGAGTTCAACGACGTCATTTTCTTTACCATTTCTTGAATAGTCAAAAGAGAATCATCCCGCACATATTTAGCAAGTGCTCCCGGGAAAGCGGCATAGTACAGGACGGAATATTCCCGCTCATCATCTGTATCGATGTTGTAAATAGTGGGCGCACCGGTGCATAACTTCACCCATGGTTTTTTCAATGCCTCACGTATAAAAGATTCGTCAAGCGTTTCTATCTGGATAGGGATATCAAACGGCTCCGATAGTATTATTCCGGCAATAGTCTCCATGATATTAGACAAACCAACGGTAATCTCGTACAGCGTTTTTCCAACATATTTTCTGTTACTATCATTGAACACTTCGATAATTCTTATCCGGCTCCAATATTTTCTAAGAGACTCCCTGCCGCCGCTTTCATTAAGAATAGCTTTTTCAATTTCCGGAAGCATTCTTTTATCCTGCAAAATTACTCCGAGCCTGTTCCTTCCAAACTGATTGTATGCAAATGGAATAATATCGGACAATACATCGATATACATAGGATAGGGAATTATATCGGCAGCTAAATCCTGCCCTTCACTGCGAAATAAATCGATTTTATTGAGAAATTCTTGTGTTTGATTTTGATTATCATTTCGTATTAATTTCAATTCTAAAATTTCGACGGGAACACTTATAAATTCTCCGGGTTTAATTTCTACCTTAGAAAGCTCGGCAGTATTCTGCACCCATATTGGAGCCCGTTCATCTTCATAACGCACTCTTGATGCTAAGATAGTCCCGGATTTTTGAGCTAAGGAACCAATTGAGCCAACTTCCCCCGTTTTCAGATATCGTTCGGCTATTCCGGTAAAACCGAAACTTATCCCCAGCGCCCCTTCCTGCAGGGCTTTTTTTAAATTAAATACCATTTGCTGTGCTTGCTCATATGAAGGGCTTTTTCCTGAAAATTCAACAACGCTGCCGCGAACCTGCCAGTACCCTACATACGAGCCGACATTTATTGAAACGCCTTTATCACTTAACGCATCAAAAAAATCACCGAGGGTCGACCACTGCTGGTTAAGACCATAAGCAGAAATTTTAGGCTTCATATAGGGAACCGAACTGCCGAAAACCGGTCCGGGAGATTCATCTTCACCCATAATTACCGTTGTAATGCCTTGCTGCAATTTTGAAACTGCCCGCCCATCGGCTAATATGTCATACATTACCCTGCTGTGAATATCTATGAATCCGGGTGCAACATACATCCCCTCAGCATTAATAATTTTATCCGCAGAAGCTGTTGAAAGATCACCTGTTGCTTTAATCTTATTCCACAGTATTCCGACATCAGTTGCAACAGGAGGAGAATCCGTGCCGTCAACGACCATTCCCCCGCGTATAATAATATCATACTGATCGGGCCGGCTGCAAGAAATGAAAAAATACAAGAGTAATAAAAAAACCGTTTTTCCTAATCTCATTTTTATATCCCGTAGTTTAAAAATAAATTCTTGCTTCAAAATTCTCTAACAGGTTTCCGGCTGTCAGCCATCGGCTCACAGTTATACTTTTTTCCCATCTGCTCAATAGTAGAAATTTATTATACTGCAAACATTCATCGTTTTAATAAAGAATGTTGAAAAAATCAATAAGTGAAAACTGATAACTAACTGCTTAGAGAATCGAAGTACAATTTACATAAAATATACATCGATTCTGAACAACTTGCAAGTTGAAATTTGTGAATCCCGAAACTTCGTGAGGACGGCAGGGGCAGAATCCCGTGCCTGCCCTGATACAAAGAAAACCGTCAAACAAAAGATGGGCGAACACGCGGGTTCGCCCCTGTGAATGATTGGACGTATTGTTCGACGGTTTAAAACAATGAATACCAATCACAAAACATTCGGATTGTAAAAAATAATGGATTGTAACCGTTTGTAAAAAGATTCCGGCAGTGAAACACCGTTAAGCGGGATGAATGCAGTGAGTGTTTAAATTTCTTTCAAATGCCCTCTAACGCCTCTCCGCCATTCTTCGAACAGGATATATAATACCGGTATAACGGAAAGGGTGAGCGGCGTAGCAGTCAAAAGACCGCCGATAGAAGCAAGTGCAAGGGAATACCATATTTGTTGGTCGTAGGCGCGTGACTGCTGAAAGAACCACAAATTAACAACGAGCGGGAGCATACCCATAATTGTTGTAGCTGAAGTCATTAAAATCGGTCTCACCCTGTCTTTACAACCTTGTATCACCGCACTATACAGGTCCATACCTCTTTTCCGAAGCAGATTTATATGGTCTACCAGGATAATGGAGTTATTCACCACAATTCCGGCAAGCAATATCACTCCGACGTATGCGGCATCGGTAAAGACTTTACCCATAAAGAAAAATATCAAAAATACGCCGATAAGCGCCATGGGAACGGTCAAGATTATAACGAACGGATGCAGCAGGGATTCATAAAGCGATGCGGTTACCATGTATACCAGAATTACGGCAAACAGGATTGCCAGCCATTTGTTCAATTTTTCCCTTGCGGAGATCGGAATATATGAGCTGAATCTGCCCTCTTTGACCACGTAACCGTTAGGATATACCTTGCCTTCTATTACTTTATTAACTTCATCCCTGCCTTTCTGAAACGGTCCCCGGTATTCCACCCCGACAACGCGCTCATACTGCTGTTCATAGCGTTTGATACTGCCCATAACTTTCTGTTCATCAAATTCCACAATCCGAGAGAGGCGAACCTGCTCGCCTCCGGGAGTCGAAACTATTACATTTTTTAAATCTTCCAGCTGTAATTCTTCAAAATCCTTAATTTTAACGGCATACCTGACGAGTTCATCATTAACATTGATAGAACTGGTTCCTATACTGCTGCGGCGGGCATATTTACTAATTATATTAATTACCGTTGCAACGTCAAGATTATAGGGACTTAGAGCGGCGCGCCTAATTCTTATAACCGTGTCGTACCTGTCCTGGGAGCCATAGAAATTGGTGTCAACCGGTTTCACCACACGCGCAATTTGTTCAAACTGCTTTCCGAGGTCTTCTGCAATTTCTGCTACTTTATTATAATTGTAACCCCGAATGTAGACGTAAAAAGAGGCTGGTGAATAGCTTCCGCCTATACCGCCTGTTGTAAAATAATCACCTACTCCCGTCACCGAAACACCGACTCCGGCAAAAGTACTGGCATAACTCGTCAAATCGTCTTTTAAAGCATACGGGAATGCCGTTTCAAGCGCATCATCGGTGAACGTAATATTCATAGACATTCGTGTAGAGGTAACATCGGTTGTTACTTTCTGAACACCTTCCATATAAAGCACCATTGCCTCAAAACTTTTTGCAATATCGTTTGCACGTTCTAACTCCGATCCTTGCCGTAAACCTACGGAAACACGTATATAAGACGGTTGTCCGATCCCGGCACCGTAGTTATAAGACTGTACGGTAAACGTGAAAATAAACCAGCTTAAAACAAACACTCCGACAGCGGTGCCCAATGTCCCATATTTATGATGAATAACATATTCGATAAACCGTTCATACAAACCGATTATATACTGGAGAATCTTGTTTTTACTTACGCTTGCCTGGATTGTTTCGGTGCTCTTAGAAAAAATTTTTACAGAGTAAGTAGGGATAAAAGTGAACGCAACTAAAATGGAAGAGAGCAGCGAAAAAGCTACAGCCAGCGCCATAGGCACATAAATAACACGGTTATCACCCTGCAGATACAGAAAAGGGATAAAAACAATTGATGTAGTAAAAACCGAAGCAATAATCGGAAGAAATACTTCTTTCGCTCCTTTTTCAGCGCTGTCGGCAGGGGATTCACCCTGCTCTCTGTACCGGAAGATATTATCGATAACGACAATTGAGCTGTCAACCAGCATACCGAAAGCCAGGGCAATCCCGGCAATGGTCATAACGTTGAAGCCGATCCCGACAGCATAAAAGAAGATGATAGTGATTAAGACCGAAAATGCCACTGTCGTCATAATAATTACAGGCACTTTCACTGTTCTTATAAATACATACAGCACCAAAAAAATCACCAGTATACAGAAAATACCGCGAATCTTTATACTGTCGAGGTCGCTCTGGATAGTCGTACTGGGATCATTTTCCTGAATAATTTGTAAATTCGTCGGAAATTCCTTTTCCAATTCCTGAATTTTAGCATCGATTGCCTCGACAAATTCTATAATGTTTGCCCCGTCTTCATGTTCAATTCTAATTCCGACAAGTGAATTGCCGTTGATACGGCGATAACTCTGCGGCTCCTGATGACCGTCGACTAAAGTTGCAATATCTTTTAGTAAAATGAACGTACCGCCGATTTTCCTTACAACGAGGTCTCCAATCTCGTCGATATTTTCTGCATCGTTCTCAATATAAACGTCGTATCTTGTTCCGCTGCGTAAAAGCGATGCTATATTGCGCTTTTCTTCCAGACTGCTGATTGTGGATATAACCGCACCTTCCTGGATACCGTACATCTCTGCTTTAACCGGATCAACTTCTATTTTCAAAACCCGTTCCTGTCCGCCTAATATCTGGACATCCCCGACTCCCTCAATAGCCACAAGCGGGACAAGAAGGTTATCAATAGCATACTGACGTATCCACGGCAGTGTATAATCTCCGGTGAGGGTATATTGTAAAGGCGGGGGCCTGGTAAATCCGCGTATACGTGATTCGGAAGAATAGTTCTTTACTTCGGGAAGGTTGGCGCCTTCGGGCAGTTCACTTTTCAATACGGAAAGTTTCTCGTTAAGTTCCAGTACGGCGAAATCCATGTCCGTGCCTTTAACGAATTGGGCACTTATGGAAGCCGAACCTTCGCTCGAGGTCGAGTTGACTTCTTTCACTCCCTTAACCGTGTGTACAACTCCTTCTATCGGCGAAGTAAGAAACGCTTCAACGGTTTCGGCGCTGGTATTGGGCCAGGAGGTATTAATTGTAAGCTGTGGAAGGTTCGTGTTCGGAAGCGTCTCCAGCGGGAGTTTCTGTATAAAATACAACCCTAAAGCAGCAATGACCAAAAACAGCATTGCTACTGCAATCGGTCGCCTGATACTCATTCCCAAGAGATTCATGCTTTTATTTTAAAACCTCCAATAAAGCTGTAAATTACCGGGATAACGATTAATGTTAAGAAAGTAGATGCTAATAATCCGCCGATAACAGCTATCGCCAGCGGAGCCTGGATTCCGGTGCCTTTACCGACCAGTCCAAATGCCATGGGAATTAAGGCGAGAACCGTGGTGACCGTTGTCATAATTATCGGGCGAAGCCGCTTTTTCCCTGCCTCTAATATAGCTTCCCGCAGCGGCGTGCCTCTCTGCCTGCTCTTGTTAATAAAATCAATTTTTATTATAGCGTCATTTACAACGATACCGACAAGTATAATCACACCGATTGCCGAAAGAACATTTATACTGTTATTTGTTAAAA
>LJUD01000207.1 GCA_001304035.1 bacterium SM23_31
CACAGGGAAAATATTTTGAATGGAGCAATGATATTGGCGGGACGTTTACGAATAAACTCCAAGGATTTTTTCGCTCGGCTTGTAAAGTTAAATATTTTTATCCTTGGAATCGTTCGACCGTAATAGCTTCATCCCTGGAATTAGGCTGGATGAATGCTCAGGGCGGTTTACAAAAAATTCCTCTCCAGGAAAGATTCTACGCCGGCGGTCCTAATACTTTGCGGGGATTCGGATACAAAATGACAGGTCCGCTCGATATAAACAGAATCCCAACAGGCGGCAGTTTAAAATTGGTGTGGAATTTGATAGAAATTCGGCGCACCCTCTATAAAATGATCGGTGGGGTCGTTTTTGCAGACATAGGAAATGTTTGGCAGGTGCCGAAGTATTTTAAATTTAACGGACTGCGGTCTGTTTTTGGTTTAGGTATTCGATTTAACACACCTGTAGGATTAGTAAGACTTGATTACGGGATAAATGTAGACAAGCGTGTAAATGAGGATAGTGGGAAATTGTATTTCAGTATCGGGCATGCCTTTTAAATAAGGTATCAAAACGTCAATTTTGGAGAATTATATGAAAGTCATAGCAGACCTGTGTATTGTGCCCATAGGCGTGGGTGTCTCTATATCAAAATATGTTGCTACCTGCGAACGAATTCTGACCGAAGCCGGGCTGAATATTAGTCTTCATGCCAACGGTACAAATATCGAGGGAGAATGGGAAAAGGTTTTTGCGGCGGTCAAGCGGTGTCATCAAAAAGTCCATGACATGGGCGCTCCCCGTATTTTTACAACCATGGCGCTGGGCACGCGTACCGACAGGGAGCAGACAATGGACGATAAAATCAAAAGTGTTCAATCCAAATTAAATGATAACTGACCGGAAATTATGGGGGAAAGGATATTTTCGTCGGCAGGCGGTAGACATCTATGCGGTGTGCAACGCGGATTATTAAAACTACAAGGCGGTCTTTTTCAAGAGTATATATAATACGGTAGCTTCCGACTCTGAATTTGCGATAACCTTTAAAATCGCCCTTGAGCAATTCGCCGGCATAAGGATTAATGGATAGGATTTTTTCTATTGTAGTAATTATACGGTCTCGGGCATTTTTTGGCAGTTTTTTTATTTCACGAGATGCCGCAGGAATAAATTCAATCTTCCAATTCGAGCTCTTTTTTAAGATCTTCAATGCTAATATTTTCTCCTTCAGGATGCGTATAACGGTAATGTGCAATTACATTATCCTCATAATCTTCCAGGTATGACCTTGCCGCCCGTTCCAGCATATTCGATAAACCAAGACCATACTGTTCGCCAATTTTTCTTAACTTAGTCGCTACTTCGCTGCTGATTGATATGGAAACGCGCTCCTTAGGTGGACTTTTTTTTCGTGTTTTTGGTGCGATCGCCATTTATTATTCTCCCAATATTTTATGTAAATAATGTATTAATATGTATGATATTATGACGCAAAATAATACAATTATTGCTTTTTTCCAAGAAATTTTTGAAAATTAATACTTTATTTGTTTCTATAAATCTCTCTTTATGTGGAGACAGGTCTCGACCTGTCCATACGTGAACCTGCCCCTGTAGTAACAACATCATTTCGTCCCTTATCGCAGGTTCAATTTTATAAATTAAACCAAACACTGGTGATAGAAAGAAAATTTGTATAATTGAGAAGAGTATTCATGACAATGTCAGGAAAAAAGTTACCAAAATTTTAGCATTCTCGTAAATTCATTTTTAAATTCTATAACAGCATGAATAGCCAGAATCCTGAAAGGTTGATATAATAGTTGTCACACAAAAATATGTTCTAATTGATTTGGCAGTTATTACTTTTATGCTGGTTCAAATCCCGAAAAAGGCCGGAAAGATGTGAAATTCGGATCCAAAATGAGTTATTCAAAAAATTATAACAAGTTACAAATATGTTCCAACTAAACTGTAAATCTATTTCTCAACAATCTTGTATTCGTATATAAACATACTTTCAGCGCCGACAAAAAATAACCGGTCATCAATAATTTGCCATTCTCCCCCTCGTTTCTCAGGTTGAGGTATTCTTCCAAGGAAAACGCCGTCGTTGTCAAAAATTTCAAATTTTTCTTCGCTTTTTCTATCTTCCCTTACGTTTTTCATATATGTAAGTACCCATATTCGCCCTTTGTAATCAACTCCGATGTTACTTGAAACTATTGTAAATCTCGGCAAAAAAGAAATACGGATTTCTCCATCAGGCATTTCGCTTTTACTTTCCTCCAAATTGTATTTTAATTCAAAGTTAAGCGGACGCTCCGATGACCACAGAAGCTTTCCTTCAGGAGAATATTTCTCAATGCGATTTTGGTAATAAAATGACATATAAATATCGTCATGCGAATCGACTTCAATAAAATTAGTATTTGCGGGTCCGGTTACGTAAATATTATTAAAATCGTGAAATTTACCAAATTCTCTGACTAAAGAGCCGTCAATATTATACTGACCGACAAGTGAAGTTTTTGGCTCAGACGTAAATTTAATTTTCCCATCAAAGGTTCTTATAGCACGAATTTCATAAGATATAATTAGTTGGCTTGAACTTGACAATCGGAATTCATTGAACGTAAAATCGAATTTTGTTCTTCTGATTTCTTTTCCTCCCGGATCAAATATTTGAATATAATTCCCGGCAAGTATATACATATTCCCTGAAGTATCAATATTGATCCTCATAGGATTATATTCGAATTCTCCCGGTCCCTGCCCCTTTTTTCCGAATGTTGCCAAATATGTTCCGTTCGGATCAAATTTTTGCACACGGTAATTTCCAGCATCAACAACATAGATATTCCCATCGGCATCCATTGCAATATCCGACGGACCGTAAAACATATAGTTTTCATACTTACTCTCTTCTTGTCCGATTTGCTGCACGAATTCAAGCGCAACTTTCGGCTCATCACCCCATTGCGGCGCATAATTATGGACGTGACGCACATCGTCTTTAATTTCGACGGTATAATTCTCCTCTCCCCTGCTGCATAATAAATTCAAGCAGAAACAGAGGAGAGCTATTAAACAAACAGATTTTTTACACATTGTATCCTCCTTATTTTTCGATTATTTTATATTCATATACGCTTATACCTTCCGAATCCCTGAAAAACACCCGGTCGCCGAACATGTGGATGTCGTCTCGTGCGGGCGTAAAATCTTCAGACCAGGGGATTTTGCCAAGTAAAATGCCTTCATTATCGTATATTTCCAGTTCAAGATAGGGCTCAGGGTCGTCTTTTTCACGCTGCTTTCTGTATGTAGTTACCCAGATGCGTCCCTTATAGTCGACTCCTATGCCGCTTGAAACGTTGTTCATTTTTGGCATAGTTAGAACTAATCCACCGCCTGAAGTTTCTTCCATTTTGGACTTTGGACGGCTGATTTCATAGTTCAATGGGCGCTCAGAAGTGAAAAAAAGCTCTCCCGCAGGAGAATATTTTTCAATTCTGTTCTGGTAACCAAATGAAATAAATACATTATTATTTTGGTCAAAAGTAAAATAGATGGAGTTTCCCATAGAATTAAAAAACATATCATTATAATCAACCGGTTTGCCGAACTCCTTTTTAAGGCTTCCATCCTTATTGTAAATCTGAACAACGGGTTTTTCATATTCTTTGTTCTTCTCATCCAAGGATATTATCATGTCTCTTGCTGTAGTTCCAGTGAGAATGTTGACTGAACTAAATAATTTAAAAGGTGAAACTCTTTCACCAAATTTAAATGTCCTCAGTTCTTTTCCTTCCGGTGTTAATACAATAACGCGATTTTTTCCCTGGTCGGCTATATACAAGTTTCCGTTTCTATCGATTGCAAGCGATAAAGGTCTCTCAAATTCTCCGGGTCCCTGGCCTTTTCTACCAAATGAAGCTAAAAACTTTCCCTCACGATCGTATTTTTGTACGCGGTAATTACCGGCATCGAGGACATAAATGTTGCCTTCTCCATCGACTGCGACATCATTAGGAAGGTATAGCTGGAAATTTTCATCCTCAGTGTCAAGATCGCCGATTTTCTGCACAAATTCCAGCGCAATCTTCGGTTCATCTCCCCATTGCGGCGCATAATTATGGATATGACGCACATCGTCTTTAATTTCGACGGTATAGGTTTGATTGTCTTTGCCGCATGAAACAATTATGAGTAAAAAGAAAACGCTCACTAAAATAAATTTGGTATTCATAATTACCCTCTTAATAATGCAACTATTACCTATATGTACGACTACTTTTTTTGATTAAAAGTTTTATCTCGGAGGGATTTAATACATTACCAAAATAGTAGTTCCTGAAAATAGATTTGCATAACGGAAATAGGTATGGTGTCTACTGATTATTTTGTGAGCAAGCGCTGCTTTCTACTTTTTCAGAAAATCAATGATTACCGGATTGACGATTTCCGGTCGTTCGTAATGCGACAGGTGTCCCGCTTCATCGACAATAACTAATTGTGACTTGGGGAGCGCTTTTTGCACCAGTTTGCTGACCTCGACAGGAATATTACTATCTTCGCGTCCCCAGATAATGAGAATGTCCCGGTCCTGCTTTCCGACACGCTCGTACATTTTGGTATAATCCGCAAGGTAGAAATACATAGTCGTCGAAACGAGAGCCCTGAAAAATCCGTTAAATCTCATTTGCGGTTTATACCGGTCAGGCCAGCCGGAGAACTTTTCAGGCTTATAAAAATCGCCGAGCTGCCCCTGCGCCATCGACGCCGCCTGTTCCCTCATTTGACGTACTCCGGTTGTGAGAAAGTCCGGTGAATAAGGCGCAACGCCGCTCGTAAATTCTGTATCGATAAATATTAATTTACGGACTTTTTCAGGGTGGCGGTCGGTAAAGGCTACTGCAATCGATCCGCCCATTGACACTCCCGCAAGGTCAACCGGCTGTATAATGTCAAGCGCTGCGAGCAGACTGTTTAATTGCTGAATATACAGGTTTATATCGTAATTAACGTTGGGTCTGTCGGAATACCCCCTGCCGTACAGGTCATACCGGAGCACACGAAAACCCGCTTCAACCAGCGGCGTGAACGTATTGTCCCAGAGATAGTACGGCACTGAATAACCGTGTATCAAAACAACAGTCTGCGCCTCACTGTTGCCGGCAAGTTCATAGTGAACTTTTCCTGAAGGCAGATCAACAAATGCACCCGGAGCTTGCAGACGGGCTTCATCGTTCAGTTCGGCTATTTCTATTTTATCTTGATTATTATTTCCATTTTCGCTGCTGTTTTTTTCATCTTGATGTACGACAGAAAATACGAATGTACAAAAGATGACCGTTATACTGAAAAATGTTGAAACCATACGCATAGCATTAGTACCCCAACGATTTGTTTTACTTTCATGACTAATATTCAAAGTAATGGGAAAATATTCAATTTTTGTGTAATATAAGTTAATTTAATTGGGTGCACGCTAACTCCGCAGCAACCATCAACTTCGATAAGTCCATTATGAATTTTTTTGATGGCATTGCTTGTCTTTTGAAATTAATTATATTTTGATATAAATTCAATAAGCTGTTCTAAAGAAAACTCCCGGGTTTCAGTTTGATAAATATGTACGCTTTCTAAATGATTTATTTCTTTATTTAATTCATTTAATTCAAAAGGAAATGGATTTGGTCTTTGTGTACCACTACATAATGGATTTATTTTATTTATCATAAATATCATTGCCCACCTGCTTTCAAATAATCCATTAGCAAATTCGTCATAACGCGCATGCCGACAGGGATGCAGGAGTCATCCGCCATGAATGTGGGATTGTGGTGTCCGCCGGAGGTAGTGCCGGGTTTGACTGAGCCGAGCCAGTAGAATAAACCGGGTATTTCGTTAGCATAGTATGCAAAATCTTCGCCGCCCATGGTCGGATCGCAAGTGATGACGTTTTCTTTACCCATGACTCGTTCCATACTCGGCAGCATCTTTTTCGCTAAATCGGGGTCGTTGATTGTTGCCGGAGTGCCGCGGTTATAGCTAAATTTAAACGTTCCGCCGTATGATGTTGTAATACCTTCAAGTATTT
>LJUD01000208.1 GCA_001304035.1 bacterium SM23_31
ATCCTGATGCGGCAGCCGCCGGTGCAACTACCGACAGAGGAGGGCGTCAAACCATGGGAGGCGGACAACAGTTTGCACCCACCCGGAATTTTCTCTCGTTCACTATAACCGATAGGGTGTTCCGCACGATTATGAAACCCGACCCGCAGGAATCGGCGGGCGGTCTTACAAGAAGAATGAACAGCATAAGGGTGGACATCAAAAACAAAAAGACACACTCAATGAACACCGGCGTTATGGCGAGCCTCAAAGGATATGACACCTCAATCCAATATGGTGAAGAATTCGGGAACAACATAGCGCGAAATGTAATAGCAAAAATCGAAGGAACCGACCCTGTTTTAAAGAACGAATATGTTATAATGGGCGGTCACATGGACCATTTAGGAGTGAGAAACGGACTGGTATACAACGGCGCAGATGATAACGCATCGGGCACTGCGACAACTATGGAAATTGGTCGTATGCTTGTTGCAGGGAATTTCCAACCCAAACGGACAATCATTTTCTGCTGCTGGTGCGGTGAAGAATTGGGCTTGATCGGTTCCCGGTATTATACAAGCAATCCATGCGACGGCGTTACTATGGATAAAGTAGTAACATACTTCAATATGGATATGGTTGGTCTGGGTGATGCCATCGGCGCACCGGGCGCACTTAATTTCCCTTCCATCTATGAAGTTATCAAGCGCAACCAGGATCCGGACGTTATTGCAGCGGTTCAACCTCGCACCGGAGGACCCGGCGGCAGCGACCATTCGGGATTTATTGAAAAAGGGATCGAAGCTCTTGCACTGATGACAAGCGGCGGCGTGGGACATCCCGACTATCATCAACCCGAAGACGACACGAAGAAAATTGACCCGGAAATCCTGCGTAAAACCGGTCAATTCGTTTTGCAGGGAGCTGTGAACCTCGCCAACGAAACCCAGGTCAACCTCTTAATTGAAGACCGTCAGCACATCTTCAACGCAATGCAGATGAGCATTACCAATTTCAATCCTGAAATGGAGAGAAGCACCTGGCGGTATGTGGAAGTAAACGCAAATAACAAAGAAGAACTGCAAAACCTCATTATTGAACGTGCACTCGAAGTACTTAGGCAGCCGCCGGCTGAGACTTCTACGGCACGGATGCAGGCTGCAATTCCAAGAGCCGCTGCTCAAACGGCTCCAAGAATACGAAAATCCGTTGCGCAAGGTATTCAAAACCTGCAGATGTTTGAAGGTGATATCGAATTGATGACAACGGCATCCGACCTGTTCGGTTTTGGAAGAGTGGATATTAAAGATGACGATGGAGCATGGGTTTTAGGCGGAAGGCTCTCCATGAGAGGGCGTGATGCCGTGAAGGCTATGGAAGAAGGTAATATTGTAGTGCATTTAGTTAGTCCGTCACAGGGTCTTATTAACGATATGCTGAACGCAGCTTCGAATCCCTTTATTATTACGGGAACATATACTATCAGTGATGCTATGGTCAGCCGTATTAACGAAAAGCGAGTCCTGTTAGGTATTAATTTTAATCCTGCTGATGTAAACGGATGCATTACGCGCCTCGAAGAAACAAAAGCACAGTTAGGCGACACGGACAATCTGGTTCTTTTTATCACGTCTACTGACGGATTGGACGATGCTAAAGAACCTTTTTATATGGGTTTGATTAAAAAAGGCTGGACGGCAGAAGAAATTTCTGGTCGCTCCACCGGCGTTACCGGAGGAAACCTCGGAATAATTAGCGGAGGTGGTGGAGCAAGAGGCCGTTAGTAAAATACTCCTGTAACTTATATTACTTTTAATACTCCGCTTCCTGATGCATACCGGGAGCGGAGTATTTTATTTTTCTTTATGTCTTCGTATAAATATATCATTGAAAAGGACAGGAATATAATTTCTAACGGTTTTGTGACTTTTATTGAGATAAAAAATGTAATTTTATCCTAAAAATTTATTCGGAGTAAGTACAAAACAACCGGGAATTTAGAAGTACAGGAAAGAACAATAATAGTGAATGTCGAGAACATAACGGAACGCCATAGAAAAAAACTATTCCTCGATAAAAACCTTCTTATTGTATTCTCCGTCACGCTGACTGCTATTTTGTCGGTGTCGAGTATTGCGCCTGCACTACCGAAGATACAACAGGCACTCAACATATCTCATCAATCTGTCGGAATGCTTATTGCCGCTTTTACCCTTCCGGGTGTGGTTTTGACGCCGGTGCTGGGAGTGTTAGCCGACCGGTACGGCAGAAAGCGCATCCTTGTTCCGTCATTAATGCTTTTTGGTGCAGTCGGAGGGATGTGTGCGTTTATTAAGAATTTTGAACTACTTCTGGTGATGCGGCTTATACAGGGTATGGGTGGGGCGGCTCTCGGATCATTAAATATAACAATCATTGGCGACCTTTTTTTCGGAAATGAACGCACTACTGCTCTGGGATATAATTCGAGTATTTTAAATATCGGAACGTCTGTTTACCCGGCTGTCGGCGGTGCGCTCGCAGTTCTTGGCTGGAATTATCCCTTTATGCTTGCTTTCGCTGGAATTCCGGTTAGTCTGCTTGTACTGTTTGTTTTAAAGAATCCCGAACCGAAAAACAGGCAAAACCTGAAAGAATATTTACATAATCTCTTGTTCAGTATAAAACACCGACAGGTTATCGTTCTCTTTATTTCATGTTGTATTACGTTTGTAATCCTGTACGGTCCTTACCTGACCTATTTCCCTCTCCTTATTGCCGGGAAGTTCGGTGCGACAAGCCTCGTAATCGGTCTTGTAATGTCGACAATGTCGGCGGCAACCGCTGTAACCTCCTGGCAGCTCGGCAGGCTTGCTTCCATCTTCCCGGAACGGGCGCTTCTTAAAATATCTTTTCTGATCTACGGCGCGGCGCTCACAGTATTTCCGCTGGTAAACAATCTGTGGTTTTTACTTATTCCGACAGTTATTTACGGTGTTGCGAACGGAGTTAATATACCCTGTGCTATTACATTGCTCTCCGGGCTTGCCCCGATAGAATACCGTGCTGCATTTATGTCTACGAACGGCATGGTTCTTCGTCTCGGACAGACCCTGGGACCGATGCTGATGGGAGTTATGTTCGCACTCGGGGGTATCAACTACGCTTTCTTCTCCGGAACCGCCCTCGCAGTAACCATGTTTATTGGTTTAGCAATCTTTTTACGTGAATAAATACTTCATAAAATTCGGTTCTCCTGTGGAAATGTAACCTGCATAATCCTGATTCATTAACAAAATTTATTAATGTAAAGTGCAAAAATTCAAAAAAATCCTTGAATCACAGGTACGGCGTAAAATCCGGGAATTAATGAATGAATTAGGCGAAAAATTGTCATAACTAAACCAATACTAATAGCTAACAGCTAATAAATCCAAATCGGTGTTGTTCTTTCAGCCGTCATCCCGCTTATTAAATCGGTAATCCTTACGGTCAGAAGGTATTCACCCGGTTTTGTAATGCTGTGTTCAATTGTCAGAAGTTGATTGTCGGTTCTGCCGACACCCCGGTACTCGGACGACACCGATATTCCTTCTTCCTGACTGCCGCGCCATATCAGGCTCTTAATAAGTCTTTTCGCTATGCTCTCTTCTTCAGGCGCGGGTCCAATCATATACTCCATACGGTAATGATTGTGCTGCTCAATATCCACTATGAAAAGATTGTAAACCTCGTAATAAATAGATATCGGGTATTTTTTATCAAATGAGTGAAATGGATTTGCAGCAAAAGAAATATTGTCTCTTGAAACAGGTTCATTAATATTGGTTACAACTGCGTCACGTGCAACTAATATGTCGCTAACAAGAAGGGTATCTTGCACAAATTTTTCAACTTCGCCGTCCATACGCTTAATACCGACATTGCCGGATTTTTCATCCATCGCTTCAACACATATCGTATAAACATCGGGTTCAAGCTCGACCGAATTTGATAAAACGTAATACTTTGAAAGATCATCACCTGATGCCTGCACGTCGACAGAAAAGTAAGAAGTATTAACATTCTCTTGCACACGGTATAATTCATTATCAAACACAAAAACTCCATGCCGGAGTTTGCCTGAAAAGGTATTGAACCAGCTTTCCCAGCGGATTTTATCAGCAGGGACAGTATAGAAAAAATTCACTTCTGTTTTTCCATCATTCCCCTTAAAACATACAACATCCAAAGGAAATTCAAAAATTTCCCCATGAGGTTTATACCGGTAATAATTAGGATATTTATTTATTAATGGAGATATAATTCTTTGTGATATATGCCAAACTTTTTTACTGCCTTCAAAATATTGTATTATGGTAAATGAAAAATCCTCATATTCCCATTTTTGCGTAATCATAGGAGGAATCACAGTTTCAAAAAACTTTTTTATTCGTATCGGTTTTCCAAAATAAATCCATAAATATCCTCTTATTGTTTTCCACCCGTCAATGCCTTCAGATGGTTCAGAAAACCTGAGATTTGCCTCAGCTATCCTGCCGTAATGTTCCAACCGCCGTTCATTATATGACGTTAAATGAAGCGGGTCCCGTATGTCCCAGAACATTTCAGACCTTTCAGGCTTGAACGATTCCCTGTAGCCAAGTAAAGATAAACCGTAGCGACGAAAAGATAGACGAAATTCAGGCTTCAGGTATAAAAAACTTTCGAAAGAGATGCGCTCATCTGAGCCCATTAAATAAAGCGCCTTCTGGAAATAAGCATTTGCAGTCTCGTACTCACCGAGTTCCGCATACCCCAAACCAAGAAACAGATAAGTATTGTAATCTTCTCTGTCTTTTTCCAGTCGTTGTTCAAAAAGGTTAATAAAGCTGTCGAAATCGTTCATTTCAAGATACCCGGTTGCTTTCCGGTACAAGGCGGTGCGGTTATCGGATTCAACGGCTAATATCCTGTCGTTCATTTCTGCACCTTTTTCCACGTATTTAGTCATTTCTCTTAACGGAAGCGAAGGTTTCCCTTCTTCGAGTATGTGTTTTACGGAGTTCCCGTCAAAAAGCAAGTAATCATTAATGTCATATCTTTTATCCCAATTTTCATTAAGTCCTTGTTCGAAGTAATAATCCGAGAGTTTTGTTAAAGCCCGAACGTCCGTTGAATCTTCTTTGACAATCCACTTGAACATAATTCGTGCAACACTATCAAAAACCTTCTTTTCGTAAAAATCGCCGAGTGCGTGGAGTTCTCTCGTGCCGTGGGTAATCCTGCGGGCTTGCCATAGAGCATCCTCAGCCTTTTTCATATTTCTTCCTCTTGGGAAATCCATATAAGCCAGTCCAAGCTGATAGTATGCCTCTGCATTTCCGTGGTCTCGCGCTGTTACGTATAAAAATGCCTCGATAGCGCCCTCAATGTCACCTTTTTCCCTGAGCTCGATTCCCTTTTGAAAGTATTCTTCAAGCTTTTCTTGCCTCGTTTTCTGACCGTAGACCACCGGCATGCTCATACTCGTACAAAAAAAGGCAATTAAGATTAATGAATGAATTAGGCGAAAAATTGTCATACCAAACCAATACTAAAAGCTAATAGCTAAAAGCTAACAGCTAACAGCTAATAGCTAATAGCTAAAGAAGACTGCTAATTATTTTTACCGGTAATTATCACTACTTTGGATTCATTACGTAAAGGATAATAAATGGATGTTTCGTCATCTGAAGTGTCAAATGGTGAATAGCAAGTTCGATATCGTACAGGCACTGCTTGTTTTTGCGATTTACTTGAAGGAAAAGGTTGAATATTAATTTTTCTTTCTATTTGAAAAGACGTACTGACTTTATAAATATTCCTGTAATACGTTTTTTCGGTACTTGAATATGTTTGAAGCATCATATAAAAGCAGTTATTTTTGAATATAATGCCGTTATATAAATTTATTACCGGTTGTCCAAGTCCCGTATGTTTATCAGGCGGTATATAATCTTTTAAATCAAATTCCGGAAAATCTAATTTTGAAATGTTTACGATAAAGTTGGACAAATTGTTCTTTGAAATAAGTTATGGTTAATATTTATCTCCGGTTCGGTTAATGGTAGTGATTTTTGCTTGAT
>LJUD01000209.1 GCA_001304035.1 bacterium SM23_31
GTATATGTTTTCGTGCATGTTCGGGTGCTAATGTTGCATAAGTGCCCCCGAGTATCACAGGTATATCGGGAAAATAATCACGGATAACGGCAATCAAATCGACCAATGCAGGGTACCAGTACGTCATCCCTGAGGTCATCAAGACTACATCCGGTCTTTTGGCGGAACGCAACTTCTTCCTGACAACACTTTCGGGCAGTCCATACCTACTATATCTTCGCGGTATATGCGTAAGATTTGAAGGCTTTTTTAAGGGATGCTTTACATATTTACCGGTGTTGTATTTTTTATCCTGCGGTTTATGCAGCAGGAGAAGTTCCCGGTCATACCGGTCAAGGCAGTCGAGTAATTCTATCGACCAGCCGTGATCCCGAAGTACGGCTCCCATATAAAGCAAACCCAACGGTTTCTGCCAGAGATCAAACGCCGCAAAATCATATATCCAGGGATTTACAAGTAAACAGTGCATTTGCAGATTGATTAACTTTTCACGGTTTTATGTAAGTATTTACAGGCTTTTTGCATATCACCCTCACCCTATCCCTCTCCCATCAAGGGAGAGGGTATTTTGAAGTAAAAGTATCAGCAATTAGTATTCCCTGTCAAAGACCGTATACGAGAACACTATAATTTCCCTCCCTTGATGGGAGGGAACAAAAGGGAGGGTGATGTATTATCATGCAGTCCCTCGCGATTTCTTCCCCCTCGCCCTATCCCTCTCCCATCAAGGGAGAGGGTGCTAAAGTTCTTACCTGGTATGAATATCAACTCGCTCCGATTCTCTTAATCTGACCAACTCGTTTTAAGTCTCCGCAACGAATCAACTCGTTCCAGGTCTCTGACCTAATATCCTCGTTCCAGGTCTCTGACTTGGAACGAGTAAAATCAATATCTTCATCAATGTAAAACGTAATTCCATTTTTACAATTATTTGTTATTTCTCAATGATTTTGTATTCATATATGCACATCTCGTTTCGAGATTCAACAAAATACATTCGGTCGCCGAATATCCTGTAAGTTTCGGTGTATTTCTCTGGTAGAGGAAGATAACCAAGCAGGATTCCGTAGGAATCGAATATCTCGAATTGCATTAAGTCGGAAGGCTCTTCTTCTTTGGAATAATCGCGTTGACGTATATATGTAGCAGTCCACAGTCTTTCTTTATTATCCAAGCCTATGCCTGAAGATATTCTGTTAAAAACCATAATATCGCCTTTTCCAAACCCTTCTATTATTCTTGTTTCGCTTCTTCTTACCGTTGATTCCCCATAGTTAAGTTTTCTGTCAGATTTAATAATCAATTTACCATCTGGAGAATATTTTTCAATTCGGTTTTGATTATAGAACACTAAATAAATGTTATCCTGTTTATCGTTTGTCAAAGCAATTGAGTTTGCTATACTATTAAATACTGGTTCTTGATAAATTCTTTTTTCTCCAAATCGCTTTAATAATTTGCCGTTTAGGCTAAAGATTGACACAACTGTTGAGTCATAAATATCCTGGGCAATAATTTTACCTGTTTGCGAAAATAGAAAAAACCGGCATTAGAGCTTAATCTAATACGGTCTATTTCACGACCATCCTGATCAAGCACCATAATACTATTTGAAGCAAAGTCTCCAACTAATAAATTGTTTTCGTTGTCAAGTTTTATTGAATAAGGATATTCAAATTCAGCCGGACCCTGACCTCTTCGACCAAATGTCGCTAAAAATTTACCATCAGTATCATATTTCTGAATACGGTAATTGCCTGCATCAAGAATATATAAATTGCCCTGTGTATCTTTTATAATATCCGAAGGTTCGAATAACAGATAATTTTCATCTTCAGCCTCTAAATCCCCGATCTTCTGCACATATTCGAGCTCAACTTTGGTTGTGTCCCCCCAAAGCGGAGCTTGGTTGTGGACATATTTTACACCGTCTTTCATTTCGATAGTGTAGGTAGCGTCTTTCTTACCGCAAAAGAAAACTACGAGTATAATAAGAACACCTGTAAATTTGAAGGGTATATTACGCATTTTAGACTCCTATCTTAACAATTATGTGATTGAAAAGATTGTGAAGAATGAATAACAAAACTTTTGTAATTTTTTAATTCACATTATTTTTAATCTGATAATTAACACAAAAACATATTTATACTAAATATTGAGGATAAAATTGTGCGCAGGTTAAAACCTGCGGCTACCATTTATATTTATCACTTTTATAAAAATACCAAGGTAGCCGCCCCGAGCACTCGGGGCGTTTAATTTTTACAAAAGTCCTGTAAACAAGACAAAAAAAATTTGACTTAATTAGCGTTAAAAAATGTATCTGATATAAAAAATTATCTCGCAAAGACGCAAAGAACGCAAACAAATAATCCCGCTCAGCGGGATGAATTAATCAGTTAAATACCTGATGTTAAAGCCTTTAAGTATAAAACAGCTAAATCTACCAGCGCAAAAAACTGTCTCTGTATTCGATTCTAATTTCTCTGCCGTAGCTTTTGCCCTTTGCATTTTCGAACAGGTCTTTAAAGTGGAAGGTCAGCTGGAAATTATTTGAAACAAAAAAACGAAATCCGGCATTGAAATAACCTTTATCGGAGCCTTCCGACAAATCTTCATTATCGTTGATAGCTGCGTCATACTCGATTAGAACTTCACCGAATTTTTTTATTCCGATATTCATACCCGCAAAGAAGTTAAGGTCTTTATCTTCATCCTCTCGTTCCATGCTCGCGTTAGCGCCGATATGAATACCTACATCGCCAATGATAGCGGTATAGTTTCTGCTGCCGACAACATATAATCCCCGTGACTTGACGGCATACCTGTCTGCAGCTTTTATGTAACCGCCGTAGCCCTGTGTATTTACACCAACCGCTATTCCCGGAAACAAAAAGCTCTCATCGATAATTCTCAGGCGTAAGTCGACACCCAGCCGGGGATTCCAATTTACATCCCCCTGACCGATGAGATTCTCCCCACCGTAATAAAGAACCGCATGCAGCCGGTTAAACACGCCGACAGATAAATCAGACAGCACGCCCCCATTCGGATAAATCCTTAATCCTAATCCGTATTCTCCGTGACCGAGCGTTCCGGCAACAGGCAAATCGATTAATTCACGGGGGATCGCACTAATTTGAACATCCTGGTCTTGCCGAGCAAAAGCATTTGAAGAAAATATTGCAAAAAGAATGCAAATCACGGGACATACTATTCGAACTCTCAATTTTTTACCCTTTTTCTGTATGTTCACTTCTATGAAGATTGAATATAGCTTATCCCGCCTGGCGGGATTATTTTTCTTCGAGTGCTTTTTCAACGATATATTTTGTCAGGTTTTTATCTAAATTAATAAGATGTATCACAAATCTACCTTTCAAGTAATTTGAAACTCCCTCCGGCAATTTGAATCTATCGTTGAGAACACTCATTAGAAACCAGTTAAGTGTTTGAATATTTGGAAATCCCATCTGATTATTAGCGCTTTTTAACCATCTTTGAAGAGAAGCATCCGTCTGTTTAACGGCTACAGTTTTTTGAAATTCTGCAACACTAACCATCACGCCCCTTGTGCTTCCTATTTTCAAACACGCAATTTGTACATCCGTTACTCTGTTATTAAACAACATCGTTTTTACTCTGATTACTCCTGATTCTACTTCGCCTGAGTGCACCAATACCCGCATATCGTTTTCAATTTTATTTTCTACAAGAGCAAACTTAAATTTAGGACATTCATTTTTAATAAACCGTTGTTTTTTAAATTGTGCCTTATGAATGAGTGATTTTCGCATATTTTCTTTCAGCCGCTGCTTAACAGGAGAAACGACCTCTGCGGGATATGTTAATTCAATCTTACCTCTTTTTGGTTCGCGTTTATACTTTTTCTTTAATTTTTCTAAATCTTCTATACATTTATCGAGCAATCTCTTGATTTCGTTTCGGTCAACATCAAAATTTTCAAGGCGTATGGCACTCATAACTTTCCGAAGGTCGGTCGTGCCCTCTCTTACCATAGACGATATTCTATATAGTAAAGTCTCGCGTATTAAATAATTATAGCTTTCAATGACAAAATCACGCAATAATTCGTATTCCAAAGGAAGAGGCTGCAATTTAGCAATAAGTTTTTGAAAAATCTCTTTTCTGGACCGGAGTCTGTATTTCCTGATTAAATTTTCAACTTCTTTATATACCAGCATCTTCGTAATCTTTACTTTTTTTGATCTTTTTGCGCCGAATAATTCTAATACAGTCTCTTCATATTCCTGTCTGTTTATCATATTGCCAAAATTGTTCACAATTTCATCTTCAAGTTCTTTTCTGAAAAAATCTGAAATTTTAAACAATTCCCTTCCTTGCTCGCGTTCCCGCAGCATGAACTTGATCGTTTGACGAATTTCAGTAAAATACTTCTCTTTTGCTTCGATTTCGGTCATTTAAGGTGATAATTATGTTAATTTTACTAATTTTTTATTTTAACGTCTAAAAGTATAAAAACTTTTATAATATGTCAAGAAATAACTGTATTTACAATAAAGATTGTTCTTAAGATTGCACCGCCTTATTAGATGATCAACAGTACATAGTACAGACGAAGTATACACGATTGAATAATGCTTCCGGCAGTGGTTCGCCCTGTATAATCCAAGAAATTATCTAACGCAGTGTATACTCTGTCTTAAAACCTAACACATAACTTACTATGTCTCTGAAATCTTTATCAAGCGGTATTTGTAAGAAAATGCCCGGTCTCAGAACATTACCGGTTAATTGCGCACCAAACGTTATAAAATGGTCAAACCTTTCACTTGGTTTAAGAGTCTTTTCCGTTACAATAGCCCTGCCAAGCAATTCTGATAATATTATAACTTTTCTCACCGTAAAACCGCCGGTAATTTCATAGTTTGTAAATAGTTCAGCGTCATAATCGATTGGTATAACTATTCGAGGACCTATTTCAAAACCCCACATAAAATCTCCGGATGCATTATTGCGATAAGAAACATCTCCGCTAAACGTAAAAGCATCTTCCCAAACCTTGTAAACGTCATAATAATTAGCCCATTGCCCTATCCAAACACGCTTACCGGCTGTCTGTAAAAAAGTGCCTAACGATAAACTCCAGCCCCCTTCGGGTAAGATGCCTCCGCGGGTTTGGATTCCGATATATATATTACCAATCTCTTTTTCGCTTCTTTCTATACTGAAGAAGGAAGAAGTATGTTTATATTTGTACCAATCTATAGGCAAAGAACAGACAATGTTAACTACAGAACCCAGCGGAATATTAAAATAGAGATCGTACAAACCGGAAAAGGCTGTGTGTTCCATATTAGGAATATCCAGTGAGGGATGCATAAAAGAAATACCGAATTTTGCTTTATTTTCCGGTATCGGGCGCATGAGAAACGTTTGTGCAGTCAGTGAATTAACTAAAGAAGCCCAAACAAGCATGACAGTGAAGGCATATAACATTTTTCGTTTCATGAGTTGTATCCTTATTTTTAATGTAACATCAAGTAATGCCAAGTTTTTAGGAATACGTCCATATATCGACAAATTTGCGGCATTTCGTTAAATTTGCGAATGTTCCGGTTGTACGGTTCTGCTGAATATATGCCGTTCAGAAATAACATCAGACCGGATTACTCCTGATTTTTTGAATGAAAGTAAAAAATTCTCTTATGAAAACATGTAATTGCTTTTTTGATCGGGCATTAATATTTTATTGCGTAAATAGTGCCGACATTTTCGCTTTTTTTGCTTGTTCAACATCGACGAAAGCAAGAATAATCAGCCCTGCTACAAAGAAAATAATCAACGATATTATTGAAAGACGGAGAGTCCCGGTTACATGTCCAACAAAGCCAAAAACAAAAGGTCCCCATATAGCCGAAAACTTTTTAAATACAGAGTAAAAACCATAAAATTCAGCCGATGCACT
>LJUD01000210.1 GCA_001304035.1 bacterium SM23_31
TCCTCACCGACAGCATTAATAAGCGCTTCCCGAATAACCAAAAAATTTGCCAGGGTTTCAGCAGTACTTCCTGATTTAGTAATAATATTAAAAACCGTTTTCTTTACATCAAGTACATTAAGAAGTCCTTTGAGCAAAGAAGGGTCAATATTATCGGGGAAATATACTTTCAATCCGCTGCGGCGTCCCGCTAAGCGGGATAACTCGTTATAATAGGGAGGATTAAGCGCCGTATGCAGAGCGATATTGCCAAGCGCCGACCCTCCGATCCCAATAACTACAAATGCATCAAATTCTTTTTGCAGTCGTTTAGCGCATCCGCGCACATCATAAAGAAGCTCGATCCGCTTTGGGAGTGTCATAAAACCGAGTTCATTGTTTTCACGCTTTCTGCAAAGTGATTCATGCGCCTTTTTCCCGATTTCAGCCATGTAGTCGAGGTTTTCCTGACTGATGCCGTTCAGACCGCCAACGGATTCAGAAAGAGTATTGGAATAATCCAGGCGAATGCGCATCGACTGACGCCATTCATTATCTTTCCAGCGAATCTTCACTGTTCATCTCCTTAATACTATCTCTGTTGTTGAAAAATACAGAAATACAAACCTAATTTTTATTTGCCCATTATTTTGATAAGGTCTTTGACACGGGAAGAGTATCCATACTCATTATCGTACCAAGCCATAACCTTAACGAACGTCCCATCTAAAACACCGGTCAACTCTGCGTCTAAAATTGATGAATACGTCGAGTTATTAAAATCGGAAGAAACAAGCGGTAAATCACAGTACTTTAGATAGCCTTTCATAGCATTTTCCGAGCTTTCTTTCATTACATTGTTTATTTCTTCTTTTGATGTAGCTTTCTTTACTTCCGCTACAAAATCGACAATCGAGACATTCGGAGTAGGTACACGCATTGCCAAACCGTCCAATTTTCCTTTCAATTCGGGGATAACAAGGGCAACCGCTTTTGCCGCACCGGTAGTAGTAGGAATCATCGATAATGCCGCTGCACGCGCCCGCCGTAAATCCGAATGGGGCAGGTCCAAAATGCGCTGATCGTTAGTATATGAATGGATAGTAGTCATAAATCCCCGGATAATCCCAAAATTATCGTGTAATACTTTAGCTACGGGAGCAAGGCAGTTTGTAGTGCATGATGCATTGGAAACAATATGGTGCTTAGAGGGATCATATTCAGCGTCATTAACACCGAGTACAATAGTCAAATCCACATCGCCCTTTGCAGGAGCGGTAATTATTACTTTTTTTGCGCCTGCATCGAGATGAGTTTTGGTTTTGTCCCTGGAACGAAATAATCCGGTAGACTCGACTACTACACTAACTCCCAGTTCTCCCCAGGGAAGCTGTAACGGGTCTCTTTCTGCTAATACTCTTATTTTTCTGCCGTCAACTACAAATGAATCATCCTGTACTTTAACGTCAACACCAAGGGGCCCGTGTACTGAGTCGTAAGCAAAAAGATGAGCCAATGTCTTTGCATCGGTTAAATCATTTACGGCTACAAATTCAATGTCGGGATCATTTAGCCCCGCTTTCACAACCATACGACCTATTCTTCCAAAACCATTGATTCCTACTTTAATTGCCATAGCATTCTCCTCATGTTTTGTTTTTTTAGTTTAAATGTAATTGCAAAATCTAATAATGCCGGTTGAATTCATAATTAATATATAATAACACGACCAGGGTTTAAAAATGGGAAATAAGCAAAAATTCCTTAATTTTTAAGTCAACAAATATATTTATTTTTTATGAATTATTCCACATATTATTATAAAATTATATCAATTTTCTTCTTTTTCTCACTTAGCGAAATTGAATATTAACAAGAGATTCGGTTTTAGAGAATAATACAGACATTAAGGTTATACAGAAATTTTTATTTTTTCAACTGTAGTTCTTTACCAAGGTCATGTAACTCAACCGTTCTGATCGGGAAAGGTATGACTATGCCTTCTTTATTAAAACGTTTATGTAATCTCTTGATAAATTCATGTTTAATTATGTACTGGTTTACATATTCTTTAGTGCGCAGGATTACGGAAAAATTTATGCTGAAATCGGCAAACGTATGGTACCGGATAAACGGGTCAAATTCTGATATGCCTCCATCGACTTCGCGCATTACTTCCTTAGCAATCTCAATAGTCACCTTCTCTACCTTTTCAAGATCGCTGTTATAGCTTACGCCTACTTGAACCAGCAAAGACATCTCCTGCATAGGTTGATAATAATTTGTAATGATTGTTGAAGCGATTTTTGAATTCGGGACAATTATCATGTTATTTTGCAGCGCTCTTATGACAGTATTCCTCCAAGTGACATCCTGTACATATCCTTCTTCACCCGATTCCAGTTTAACATAATCTCCCGGTTTGACCAGTCCTGAAGCAATAATATGAAAACCGGCAAATAAATTGGACAGCGTATCCTGAAGCGCCAATGCTACAGCAAGACCGCCAACGCCTAATGCCGTGAGAATGGGCGTGATAGGAATGCTGAGAGACTGTAACAATATTAAAAAACCTAAGGTATAAACGAATATTTTTATGAAGTAATTAAAAATTGATGGAGACGGCAAAACTCCTGCTACTTTTTTCCTGTAGTTCATAAAAAAACCTGCAACAACTCTTGCGGATACAATTGTTGCCGATAAAATGATTATTGAAAGAATAATTTTCATAATTATTTCTAATAGCTTAATATTATCTACAAACAAATAATGAGCCGCCCCGGTAATTCCCGCAAGGATGAACCAGAGAAGTAAAACTCCTTTTAACGGTTTAATAATTATCTCGTTTACTTTCCATTTGCTTTTTGTTGCAGTATCCTGGAGTTTCTTTAAAATAATCCGGTCTGCAATTATTCCTACAATCAATCCGCCAACTATAAATAAAAGCGGGGGAATAATTTTTGTGAGGTCTAAGTAATCTAACATTTTACAATACCTTTATATTTATTTAATAAATTTTCTAAATTTAGAAGCGGCAGAAACTGAAACAAAAAATATCTTAGGTCTATAAGAATGTGTAATAATAAAACCTTAGCAAATTTTAAAGATTGTTAATTTTGAACAAGTTTGAATGAAAGTCTTGCAATAAATTTAAAATTTGCTTAAGTTTTACAGTAAAGTTAAACCCGATTGCTTCAAATTTATAACCATAAATTTTTCATCCTATATTAAATACTACACCGGTTTTTAGTAAATAACATATTTGTTTAATATAGACAAGAATATGGTATGAATCAATAGTATTTATTGACTTATTAATAAAATCTTCTATTTTATTGTATTATTCATGGAAGGTTTTAAAAACAATAATCCGCACTCGTAAAGTTCCTTGAGAAAAAGGGATAATTTTCAGGGAAAAGTGGCTGCAGGCTATTAAAAGAAATGAAGGAAACTGAGGGGGATAGTAAGCCTAAATTAGCAAATTAATGTCTTCGCAATTAATGTGGTATTGATTCCCGGACATTATTTTTTAAAAAAATTACTTGAAATAGTAAAATACTTTCTTTAATATCTAACTCAAAGTGTTTAAAAATTTATGAGATGTAAAGTTCTGATTTTTCCATATTAATTAACATCATTAATTTACCATCGATAATGATTATAGCGATAAGCAGAAATAAACGGCGGATTTTTACTAAATGTTTTGATGAAAATTGTGCAATATCTTTGCGTAAATTATCATAGTAACAGGTAATTCAAATTTAGATCTCATTTCACAAAAGGGAGAACAAAAAATGAATATCTACGTAGGCAATTTGTCTCATCAGGTCACTGAAGAAGAATTGCGGCAGGCTTTTGAATCATTTGGAAAGGTCGAATCGGCAACTCTTATAAAAGATAAGTTTAGTGGTGAATCAAGAGGATTTGGATTCGTGGAGATGCCCTCCAAGACTGAAGCTCGCTCTGCAATTGATGGACTAAATGGCACAGAGTTAAAGGAAAGGACTCTTAATGTTAATGAAGCCCGCCCTCGCTCCGAAGGTAATCGAGGCAGAGGTGGAGGACGAGGCGGCGGCCGTCGTTTCTAAGTGTTTACAAGCTATAGGTATAAGCTAATCATATTGGAATTTAGCCTAACGAGTCGCTGAAGATTACCTGGCACTCGGTCGTAATTTCTCGCTTCGTTCACGCAAGCTCGTACCGCGCAGCTAAGCTTCAGCGTTTTGACGGAAAAAAGGAGACCGCTAATAACTTTTATTACAGATTCTCCTTTAGTTGCAAAAATCATGTTGATAAATTCATTGATTTTTTCAGCAACTATTAATTTGCTCATTTTATTACTTGTTTAACTGGCTTGATAATCGGTTTTTGATAACATAATCAAATTTTTATAAAATTCAGTTAATAAAAGTGCGTATTTCCCTGAGATTCATGGTTGATATTGTATGGGATAGGGGGATTTTTTTATATTAACTACAATAATTCCTGATTCCGTAAGAAAAATATTTAATATTGAAACTCCAATAATTTTCAACCTGCCAATTTAAAAATTAGATGCACGAAAAAAATGTTACTGTTAAGTAACCGTTAAACAATTAAAAGATATTGAGGAGGTGTCTATGATTTTGAGGCGTTTTTTAGTACTTATTGCAATCGTTTCGCTGGTTTTTTCCGCCACTCTGGGATTTTCGCAGACTTTTCCGGAGTCTCAGGATGATCCGGTTTTAAAAAGGATTATCGAGCTCGGCATGACCGATAACCAGGTAATGAAATGGCTTGATATTGCGTGCAACCGGTTTGGCGGAAGATATACCGGAACGGATGCGTACAACAATGCCGCACAATGGGCGGTTTATGAATTTAAAAAATGGGGAATGCAGGTAGAATTGGATGAAGTCGGGGAAGTCCCGGTCGGTTTCAACCGCGGTCCCTGGTTCGGTAAAATGATAGAACCGACAGAGAAAGCCCTATATTTCGGAACGCCGTCGTATACTGCCGGCACAAAGGGTGTTCAGCGCGGCATAGCCATTATTGCTCCTGAGGACAGCCTGCAGATACTTTCAATGAAAGAACGGTTCAAAGATGCGTGGGTATTGATTCCCGGTGACAGCAGAGGTTTTGCCCGGGATGGACGAAGAGTAATGCAAAAGTCGTTCCTGGTAAGAACATTGGAAGAAGCCGGCGCATTAGGAACAATTCAGCGTGCGAGAGTTCCCATGCAGATGATGGACGGCTACGTTCCGTCATGGGAAGAACTTCCGATCCTTCCGGATATTAAGCTTCAGGATATACAGTACGATGAAATTAAGGGTATTGTGAACGGGGGTAATACAGTTGAGCTTGAATTTGAAATCCGTAACTGGTTTAAATTAGGTCCCGTTAAATACCATAATATTATTGCGTGGATACCCGGAACCATTTATCCGGATGAATATATTATTATGAGCGGTCATTTTGATTCATTTGACGGTGCTACCGGGGCAGTCGACGACGGGTCTGGATTTACACCCGGAATGGAAGCTGCACGACTGATATTAAAGGCAGGGAGCAGACCAAAACGAACAATAATGGTGCATTTGTTTGCGGCGGAAGAAAACGGCATTATCGGGTCCCAGTCATGGCTTAGAAAAAATCCTGAAAAAATCCCTAAAATTGCAGTTCTTATGAACCGGGACGGCAGCCCAAGCGCAATAACCGGTGTTACTATTCCCGAATCATGGGCTTTTGACTTCGAAAAAATAGTCGAACCGCTGAAAAATATAAATCCCAAATTCCCCTTTGAGTTTTCAGTGAACCGCTATCCGGGCACACGTGCGACAAGACCAAGTGGAACCGACGCCTCTGCATTTTCAATGGTCGGTGTCCCAACACTCAGAATGAATACGGAGACAGACTATCAATACA
>LJUD01000211.1 GCA_001304035.1 bacterium SM23_31
CGCATCTTCTGAGACGCTAATTACAATAGGATCCACGATGCCGCCCGCCGAATCTTCTGAGTAGCCCATAAGTCTGCTAATTTCCGCTGACTCGGCAAGAGGAATTCTTGTCAGAAGCTCGATTTGCTCTTCTTCGGGTAGTTCGGAAATAATGTCGGCAGCATCATCAGAATCCATTTGCAAAATTATGCTGCTTAGTTCCTCTATTTTGAGCAGCTCGAAAATTTCCGTTCTGGTTGCTTCATCAATTTTCTCCAGAACCTCGGCTGCTGTTGGTTTGTCCATAACATCGAAAATGGCGCGTCTGTTTTCATTATCCAGGATTTCTACAACTTCTGCGATGTCGCTGCTTCTTTGGTCAAGAAGCAGGTTTTTTAAAGGGGATTTATCCTTAGATTCAAGAAAAATCTCAATTTGTTGCAGTAGTTGTTTTTGCTCTTTAGACATCAAATAATTCCTGATTTCTTTTCTAATATTTACAAATACTCAAAAAATGATTTGCTTATCACCCCTTTATACACAAAATATCGTATTTTTTTCAATCAGGCAACTAAGAAATCTTCCAGTCTTCAATAATATGTATATCAAAAGGTAAAATATTCTTGGCTTTTATGCCGTTTTCTTGTAAAATATTAGTTGTAATGCTCATTAGCTTTTCGAAAAAGAATCGACACATTATTGTGAAGAGGAAAATATGATGAAAAGGTCATTTTTAGCAATATTGGGATTATTATTTATAGTATGCATATCTCAAGCTGCTCCTAAACCTGCCGTTATACCGGTTTCTAATATATGGACGATTAATACAGAATTTGCACATCCTCAGAAAATAATTATGCAGAATGAATCAACAAACCAGCTAAAGCGTTACTGGTATATGATTATAACACTTACAAATAATACAGGCCGGGATGTTGATTTCTACCCAAATTGTGAATTAATGACGGATACTTTTCAAATAATTCCAGCGGGAAAAGGTGTTGCATCGATTGTTTTTGAACGGATTAAAGAGCGACATAGGAATAGATATCCATTTCTTAAGAACTTCAATACGGCCGATAATAAGTTACTGCAGGGGGAAGATAACGCTTGTGACCTTGCAATTATATGGGAGGATTTTGATAAGAAGGCACAGAATATAAAGGTATTTATTACGGGTTTGAGTAATGAAACAGCTGTTGTGGAACATCCGGTAGCTAAAGATCAGGAGAGGCAGCCGATTAAAGTCTACTTAAGAAAAACCCTTGAATTAAGTTATGATATTAAGGGTGATCCGGCATTAATTTCTGGAGTAGAGCTTCAATTTAATGGAAAACGCTGGATTATGAGATAAATAGTAAAGTGTCTTGAAATAATACAATTTTGGTTTTTTTCCTTAATTTTAAAGAAATTCATACATACCTTGCTTATTATACAATACTTTTTAAGAGTTAATATAGGTAAAGAGATAGTCTGACATACTAAGTGTCCATTAGATAATATATTTGCCATGAAGGTTTTAATGTTATATAATTAGGTTAGATCGAAAAGAATTAGTAAATGATATTAGAAAAATAAGAAAGATAAAAATTGGCTCAGAAACAACCTCCAATAGAACAATTACAGGGAAGAACGCTTGGAAGAATACTTATTAAAATGGGTATTCTTAGCAGAGACAAAGTGCATGAATGTCTAAAAATACAAAATCAACGAAATGGAAGTGTACAGATAGGACAAATTTTCATTGAGCTGGGATTAGTTGACGAAGCAACTCTACAAAAGGCTTTAGCCGCTCAACGTGGAATGGAATATATGAACATAGATGGCATTGATATTCCAGCTGACGTTATTGAAAAAGTACCAGCACAAATGGCTAAAACATATCATATCGTGCCCGTAGAATACAGTCAGGAAAAAAACGAATTAATAGTTGCCCTGGATAATCCAGAAAATTTCCGGGCAACAGATGATCTAAGTACGTTGATGGGTTTTAAGGTTATTGCAAAAATAACTGATGCGGATACTTTAGAAAAAACTTTAACTAAATACTATGAAACTCAGCAGGATGAAAATATTAATGAATTGATTGACGAAATTCAAGGTGACAGCTTTCTTGCAGAGTTTGATGGCAGAAATCAGAGTATAGACCTTGATGAATTGAAGGAGCTTTCAGAATCAAATCCCGTAAAAAAGTTGCTTAACCTGGTTCTATTACAAGCGATCCGAGATAAAGCATCGGACATACACTTTGAACCTTTTGAAGACGAATATAAGATGCGTTATCGTATCGATGGTGTTCTTTATGAAATGATTCCTCCTCCGAAATATATTGCGGCAGCTCTGAGCTCGCGTATCAAGGTTATGGCAGATTTAGATATTGCAGAAAGGCGTATGCCACAGGACGGACGTATCTCATTGACGGTTCAGGGCAATCCGGTTGACTTACGAGTTAGTGTGTTACCGACAATGTTCGGCGAGAGTGTTGTGTTGCGTATCCTTGACAGGTCACAGGCGAATTTCGAGCTCGGAGAGCTTGGACTAAGGACTGCTGAACAAGAAATAATACATCGGTTAATTCGTAAACCAAATGGTATTATAATTGTTACTGGACCGACCGGATGCGGAAAAACAACCACGCTATATTCGGCATTGAATGAGCTGAATGATATCGGAACGAAAATAATCACTACCGAAGATCCTGTTGAGTATAATGTTGATGGTCTTGTTCAAGTCCAGATGAAATCGGATATAGGATTAACGTTCGCAAGGTGTCTTCGTTCGATTTTACGTCAGGACCCTGATATCATTTTAGTTGGTGAGATTCGTGACCTTGAAACGGCACAAATTGCAGCTCAGGCTTCGTTAACAGGTCACGTTGTATTCACTACCTTACACACAAATGATGCACCGAGTTCAATAGCGAGATTGTTGGATATGGGCATTGAACCGTTTTTAATTACGGCGACTTTAGAAGGTATAGTTGCCCAGCGATTGATAAGAAAAATCTGTACGGCTTGTAAAACTCAGTTTGAGCCAACAGAAGCTCAATTGATGGAATTACAGTTAACGCCTGATGATGTTAAAGATAAGAAATTTTTCTACGGACGAGGTTGCAGACAATGTAATGGCACCGGATATAAAGGGCGTACGGGTATATTTGAGATTATGGTTTTCAATGATGAAATAAGAGATTTGGTTATGAATCAGGCATCAACCGGAGTCTTACGCAGCGCAGCACAAAAAGCTGGTATGAGGTTGTTACGTGATAATGGTCTTGCTACTATGTATGATGGTATTACTACTATTGATGAAATTGCGAAGGAGACCATGATGGAGGAAATTTAGAGAGGACCAAGGAGTATTATGAAATCTTCTATACACATTATTCATCTGTACAGGGGAGGTGTTTAAGATGTCTATTTTCCAATATACAGCGCTGGATGCTCAAGGGGTGGAAATAAAAAATGAGATAGAGGCGCTCAGCCAAAAAGAAGCGATAAGCAAAATACGTAATATGGGTTACTTTCCTACGAAAGTAACTTTACGTGGAGCAACGAAGAAAAAAGGAGCCAGAGTTGCCGGAGCCACTGTGAAAAGAAGGGGCGCCGGAGGTAAGGTTAAAGTCAAGCAAGTTACACAGTTTGCAAGACAGCTCTCTACGCTCCAGGATGCGGGTCTTCCGATTTTGCGTTCTCTTAGAATTCTGGAAGAACAGCAAAAGTCTGGAACATTCAAAAGAATCATAGGTTATGTGGCCGATGATATTGAGGGCGGTTCTACTTTATCAGAAGCTCTGGGTAAATACCCAAGGGCATTTGACAGGCTTTTGGTTAGTATGGTAGCTGCAGGTGAGACTGGTGGTGTACTTGACCTGATTCTCGCACGTGTAGCGGATTTCATGGAAAAAGCTCAAAAACTAAAAGGCAGGGTAAAAAGTGCAATGATTTATCCGGCGGTTGTAATCACTGCTGCTTTTCTCATTCTTCTTGGTTTAATGCTTTTCGTTGTACCATCGTTTGAAGGTGCTCTGACTGAAATGACCGAGGGTGGATTACCTGGCATAACTCGTGCAGTTCTGGCAGTTAGCGGCTGGATCGCTTTACAATATGGATGGGCTATCTTGTTAGGAGTGCCGTTTGCGGTGATTTTCATGATTAAATTTGCAAGAAGATTTCGAATCGGCAGGCTGGTTTTAGATTCTATAAAACTAAAAATACCGGTAGTAGGTCAGCTTTCCGGAAAGGTCTCGGTTACTCGTTGGACAAGAACTCTTGGAACATTAATCAGCGCTGGTGTGCCCATTCTGGATGCACTTACTGTTACTCGCGAAACTGCGGGAAACGAGGTTTTCGCTAAAATGCTTGGTAATGTTCATAATTCTATCAGGCAGGGGGACACTTTTGCAGCTCCCCTGCGTCAATCCAAAACTGTGGACTTGATTGTTTGCAATATGGTTGCTGTAGGTGAGGAAACAGGTGATCTTGATAAAATGCTTTTAAAAATAGCGGAAAATTTCGATGAGCAGGTCGATGTGCTTGTAGGTTCACTGATGTCAATGCTTGAGCCGATAATGATTGTTGTTCTTGGTACGATGGTTATGACCATCGTTCTGGCAATTTTCGCCCCGATGATAACAATCATTACGAGCTTAAGTTCGGGGGCTTAAAACAAACTATTAAATTAAATGTATTATTGAAAAATAAGGAGTAAAAAATGAAATCAACTATTATACAAACCAAGAAAAAAGCAGCCTTCACAATTGTCGAGCTGCTAACCGTTATGAGTATTATCGTAATTCTCATAGGTCTTCTTGTACCGGCAATAAATATGGCAAAGCGATATGCACAATTGGTAAAGCAAAAAGCGCAGTTTCATAGTATGGATGGCGCTATAGAGCTCTATAATACTGAATTCGAGGGTTATCCACCCTCTAATGCATTGGATTCGGCCGGTGAAAGCTATTGCGGTGCCATGAAACTTTGTGAGGCAATGATGGGGCAGGATCTTATGGGATTTCATCCAAATTCACTTTTTAGAGCCGATGGGACAGATGGAGTGAGTTTCGACTTTTACAACTCTAATACTGAAAGTGCGAGAATCGGGACGTACCTTCCTCTGGAAAGTGCTGATGCCTATCGTATTTCACAAATATACGGAACCCAAGGAAACTTTGTCAATGATAATTTTGTTTTATGTGATGTATATTCACAACAGACGAAAACAGGTATAAAAACCGGTATGCCTATACTTTATTTTAAAGCAAATGTTTCCAAGACCTCACATGATGCTTCAACTCCGGCTAATGATATTTTCAATTATCTTGATAATGATGAGTTAGTCAATTTTGGCATGCCCTGGGAAGCCGCACCTCCGGCTGGGCCGGCTCATCCTATATCCTCGACAGGTTTTGATACGAGGTATAAGATTAATGGGAATCCTGTACCAAGTGATCCAAGGATATTTTATGAACATACCAGGAGTGAGAAAATTACTACAATCAGCAGACCATACAAATCGGATTCTTATATATTATTATCCGCTGGATTTGATGGTGAGTATGGAACGCGCGATGATGTTTATAACTTTGATAAGTCGCTCATTGATTTCGTTGATTTCATACAGCAAAATCCATAATAACATTAACGGTATCTTAGAAATTTGGATATTACTATGTTTAAAAAGTTAATGAATGAAAGACAAAATAATTATTGGATTATAAAAGATATAACTATTTCAATTTGATACTTTTTTAGGATTCAGAGATTATAAAATTCAAGATTGAATATTAAAGGGATTGATTGTGAAGTGGAAAAAGACAGGACTTACTCTTGTTGAGATATTAATCGTTCTTGGGATTATTGCTCTTTTCGTTGGACTGCTTCTTCCGGCTATATCTGTT
>LJUD01000212.1 GCA_001304035.1 bacterium SM23_31
CTTCCATGAAATACTGATGACCGTCGGGATTAACCGTCGGGCATACATAGAATACGCGCTCATCGACCAGGCGGGTAATATTATCGATCCTGCCGTAATTCTCCATCAGATACCATATTGTATAAAGGCAGACCTCGCAGCCCTGAATCTCATTGCCGTGAACGTTCGCCTCGATGTACATTCCGGTTTTGTTCATTTCCGGACCCGTATCGGGATTATTTATAGTCATAAGCATGATGTCATAGCCATTATAACTTTTACCGATCGACTCCAGTTTAAGGAATTTGGGCCATGCTTTTTGCATTCGCTCCATATCGGCATATAATTCCGGTACGTCGTGCCAGCGGTTAAAATCGATTCTTACTTTAAATTGCGGATCGGATGCGCTCTGACCAAACACCACCGGAACTGTCAGCGCAGATACAACCGCAATTATCACGATACTTGTAAATACTTTATATATTATTTTCACCGGTATAATTCCTCCACAATAGAAGTGAATTTATTTTATTTAACTGTTCTTTTATCTAAACGCTTATCTCAGGACTATTGTAGTTTTGTCCGATCCGCCCTTTTGTGAAACGACCTTGAGTTCGATCCTGGCGCCCGGATTACCTTGTATAAGCCATTCGTATTTCTGGCGGTTTCCCGATCCGGCGAGTGCCTGGAAGAAATTCGTTTTACTATTGCCGGAAATGATAGCTTCGGGATCAACACCGAGCTGAACCATGGTGGGTTTCACGGAACGTGCGGTAACACCCTGTGCAAATGCCGTAGGGAAGACTCCAACATTTTCCACTACAGCCTTGATACGGAATATTCCTCCGCCGTGGTTTGTAACTTCGGTACTTGCAATCTTTACTTTCGGGTAGAGTGAACTCAAGTACACAGCAAATTCGGCATGAGAAGCGCCGAGACTGGCAATCCTTACAGCAGGGGGATTGATAACCGCATACGGTTTGAATCCGCCGATTTCCACTTCTCCGAGGTCGGGATGGTTATATTTCGTCCAGTTTACAAATCCGTCAATGCCCTCGCTGTCCATCCATCTTAGGAGTTGACGGTCAACACTGACCTGTGTAGGCTGCGCACCGGGTGTGCTTGGTCGCCGCGCTGGTCCTGCCGGTGCACCGGTTATGCCCCATCCGGGAGTTGAAAAAGAAGGCACACCAAATTGAAAATAGCCGTACTGGAAGAAAGCGCCTTCAGGTATGCGCACCATCGGCTGCTGCGTTATGCCTGTTAATTCAACATATTTAGTACCGATTTCTGTGAAATAATTGTTATCGGATGTAATTACGGTTGTCGCCGGTTGTCTGCCTGCGGGACGCTGCTGACCTGTGGGCTGTGTCGGTTGTGCTCCACGCTGCATGCCTTCAAATCCTCGAGCCCCTCTGCCGCCACCGGCAGCAAACATGCCGACTCTGCCGGCGCCTTCATTACTGGCATCCGCAAATGCAAACAGGTCTACCTCTTTTCCCGAGCTGATCTGTCCGCGGTTATCCGGGGCAACGATTAAATTGTCGCTCTCTCCAAAGGTGAGAATTATTGCAACATTTCTGTGGGCAAGCATCCAGTCCATGACTGCACGTGATTCAAGCTCACTAACCATGTGCCAGCCGGCATCGGGTTGATAGTAGGGATATTCATGCTGAAAATTCCGGTTTACATCGACACCGCCAGGCGGGTCCTCGTTTATAAATCCGTCTTTATCGTTATCGATACCTTCCCAGTATATCGAATACATGCCGACTTCGCCGCCTCTTGCATCAGTCCTTCTCATAAGCCGGGGTTCATCGGGATCGATTAAATAATCTCCGTCGGTATCAATAACGCGCATAACCGTGATACAGCCGTCTTTATTCAAATCCTCTGGACCGTCTTCATCCATCCGCCCGTCATTGTCTCCATCATACGGTTTTGTGTTGGTTTTCCTGCCGGTTTTTATATCGGCAAACATCATTTCAGCCGCATCGGGATTCACTCGCGGAGCGATATAGAAAGCATAGTTGTCGATTTTTTCCTTGACTTCCGGATTTGAATTGTAATTCCTCAGCAGATAATCGACAACATAGAGCGCAATTTCGCTGCCGATCAGGTGGTCTCCTTCGAAATTAGCGCCGATAAACAGCGCCGGACGTTCCTCTACAGGGACACCGCTCCGGTTGGCTACTTCCACCATCCAGATATCGCGCTCCCCGAGTGTTTTGCCGATTGATTCCATCCTGGCGATATTTCTGTGGTCATTAACTATGCTACGCAGCGCGCCCGTCATCTCATCATACGTATGGTATTTCGTGAATTCCTGTGTTATACCCGTCGAAACAAAAAAGACAAGAGCACAGAGCGCAGCAATTGAAATGATTCCCAATCGCCGAAAGCGATACAATTTCGTTACACAATGCACATTAACCTCCTGTAAGTTAAATTATGGAATTAAAAATATACGGTTAATTACAAGAAAGATGTTCATAAAGGAGTGAATCAATATGAATATATAAATATATTTGAAAGAATGCAAAATATTTTATTACTAGTGAACGTAAATTGTGAGATTGTTGTGTAATTAAAACGAGATTGCTTCGTCGTCCCGTCCCGCTAAGCGGGATCGGGATCCTCGCAAAGACATTGGGGACGATCGTGTCATTGCCATATAGTAACTACTTAGGGGTGAGCGAAGCGCGGCAATCTCGCCTTTAAAATCTTACGAATAATTTAACAATATAAAATATCTTTTAATGAATAATATGAACTAAACATTGGTAAATTTCTTAGTAAATTTCTTATTAGATGCTGATCCTGAAGTCTTCACGAACCAGTGACCACTTCGTGGCGGGACGGCATGAAAGAAGGCTAACCTGTAATTCCGTCCCGCTAAGCGGTATTCGGAATCTTTATGGTATTTTTCCCAAAGTTCACATAGGAATATTTGCAAAGTACAATCCCTCCACAAAAAGATGAAAAAGGCGGCTTATTTTTCAACAATTTTGTATTCATAGACGCACATTTCATAATCAGTACATATTAAGTATAACCTATCTTGAAATATATGCATTGTATCAAATTCTATACATATAGTAACTTTGTTAGTAATGTCCCCTATTTATCGGGCAAAGTTTGTAAGTATTCATTTGTCCATAGAGTTTTACAATTTTATTGAATTCGTCTTCATCATAGAATTTGCATTTTCCTTCTGTAAATGTTTTTGCGACCTCAATGCAGTATCGCGCCGCATTCTCAATATCTACTTCATGGTTCGCGCCGGTTACGCATCCGGGTACTGCGGTCTCTGCTGTTATTGCAATTCCCACTACCGGTGAATCCGTTGCCGTGCAGGGCTGCATAATGCTGTTTAAATGGTACAGACCATTACCGTAGGGTGTTATATCCTGCATGGTAACCGGGCAGACTCTCGGCGGTTTGCCGGTCGTCCATTCCATTAAATCCAGCAAATCATCACTTACCTTGAGAATGCAGCCCTCTTTAACGGTCGGGGTAATTGCAAATCCCTTATGGTTTATTATCCTGTTTCCCCTGGTTGTATCGATTGACAGTACCGCATCCATATCAGGGTCAACTTCATGTCTGTTCATTTCCGCCATATCTACAGGAGACCCCATAAACGGAACAGGTTCGTGAGGAGCAGTAGCAGCATTTGGACAAATATGTGTGGCTATTATCACGTCACCTTTCAATATATCGCCATTGTTCTTCATGTCCGCCAGTTTCAAAGCGCATGAAACCGCCGTAACGGCGCCGTCAGCATCGGAGACCATGCCGATTCTCTCAGGTCTTGCGCCGATTCCGCCAAGCCTCCCGATAATTCCGATTGTAGGTGCATTTCCCTTTTTACTTTTGCCTTCACTTCCGTTAATATTAACCTTGATAAAATCCGTTGCCCCCTTTTCCCCTTTCACCGTTTTCAGGTTTATATTTTGCAATCCCCTGCTTTTTAAAAGCTCTGCCACTTTATACCCGTCGACAAAGGCATTGTCGAGAAGCTCATACACTTCCAATACCTGTTTTAACATTCTTTGACCTCGCTGTTTTTTAGATTTCCATGTTTAACGTTGAAATATATTAACACTGATTCACAATTACAGCAGAAAATTCCTCTCCATCTTTTAATTAACCAGCCTGCATGTTTATTGATATTTATGAACAGACCCCAAAAACAACAGCAGACAAGAATGTCTGTTCTACTGAAAATATTTCACAGATGAGTTCTTTTTCATAGTCCGGTACCACGCAAACAATCCCGCTGCTACAAGGGCATTAACTACCGGAACACCCGCCGCCTTCTCAAGTTCGCTATCTATTCCGAGTGCGGCATAACCCGTACATGCAAGAGCTATGACATCAATATTTTCTTTATAAAGGTCTGTTACAGCGATTATTGAATTTTTTTTACCTTCTTCCGTCATTAAATCGAGTGCGGTTTTAACGCCTCCGGGTTTTACGGCGCAGACAAGGTGTCTGCCCAATACTTTTTTCATTATTTTCGGCGCATCACCCCTGATGCCCATCGTAGCAATTCTTGAACCGTATGCGAGTGCAAGCGAAGCAGAAGAACTCCCAGCTCCGATTACGGGTATTTTCACAATTTTTCGCAATTCACCGACTCCGGGGTCTGCGGCGCAGTCAACAATAAGCGCCTCTATATCTTCTTTTCCCATTTTCTTCCCCAGTTCAATAATTTTCGGAATTGCCTTTTTTTCGGTTTCCTCATCATAAATGCCTTCATACTGGTCTTCAATGCTTCTGCTAACGACCTTCAAATCCGGGAAATTACTTTCAATTACATTTTCATGATGAAAATGGTCCGGTTTACCATCTTTTAAAGTCAATACCCTTAATAGACCAATTTTTATTTTCATTACACTGCCTCTTTTTTAGATTATTTCAATTTTAACGTAGCAGTTCCGAAGCTGCACAAGGCGGAACCTGCTATAAACCCTCCGGCAAGTACATACATTGGGCTTTGTACTGATTTCCCATATTTCCTGAGAAGCATTGCCCTTATGGATAAAGCAGCCAGCACGGTCCATCCGGCTTCCGGATTCAAAATCAACAGCCCCGTTGCAAAAAGAACTCCGATTTGCTTCTCCGGTCCGCCGATTAATTGAATTACCGCACCCGGAACTGCCAGTATAATCAAATACTTTACTATTTCAGGGCTTGTTCCTGCGAGAATCGTTGATACAAACACTCGATCGACCGGCGGAAAAAGGTCACTATTAAAGTAATTTTTATAGAATAATGCAATAAATATCACGGCGACTGCGAAACCGAGAAGTTCAGCAAAGTACTGCTGTCTCCTGCCCTGTTTCTCAAATTCGGGATACCTCCCGCTTCCTCTTAGTATCCATCCGGTTTTAAGGTCGTATCCCATATCCGCAAAAGCCGGTCCGGTTGAGGCTGTAAATCCGGCAAGAAGCGCCAGCGGCACCTGCGGGAATCCCATTAGCATCCCGACAACAAGAAATATCAGCGTGGTAGCAAAAGCAGGAAACCACCCCGCATGCATCGCCGATATCCCAACTATAAGCTCCGAAATAAGTGCGGCAATCCCGGCAAATATTATGAATCCAACCAGCATCGCAGGCGTCATCTTCGTATATATCCCTGAAATTGCAGCCAATACCGAAGCGGCTGCAGCGAATGCAATAAAGCCTCCACCTATTCCCTTGCCAAACTGTTTGCCTGTTTTTGTATAAACGGTAAATTTTGATTTTTCCCTGCCGTTTTTTGCAATTATAAATATTATTTGAATCAGGGCAGCAATCCCGGCGCCGATCATTACACCGTGCGGCAGGTATATTTCATTAATATC
>LJUD01000213.1 GCA_001304035.1 bacterium SM23_31
TATAAAAAAAGAAAAAAATGTAGTGCCAAGAGAATTTTTACGCCTCGTAAGTATCTGTTATTACTAAAGATATTTTTTCCAACTGTAGAAGATCAGTTTAAGTTTACTCATAAATTACAAATTAATAGATAAAGAATATCTTTCCAGATAAAAATTATGAATTTTTATTACACAATAATCAAATTATCTCAATCGGCAGGGAATCGGTGATTATCAGCATTGAGTATAACATGGTAGGGGGGAATCGGGGGAATCAGGATGTGGCGCCATTATTCCAAGTCCTTAATGATTTTTGCTATTGTATCGGAAAGCGGTTTCATTTTATATTTGCATACCCAGTAGATTTCTTCGGCGTCTATATCAAAGTAATGATGAGAAATAATGTCCCGCATAATCTCCAGAACGATTTTTTTGTCATACAAAAACAGCCTCCTTTTCTATACGGTCTTTCAAAAAAGGATTCATTTTTTCCCGGAGTCTTACAATGTCAACATGCAGATGCAGTTGCTCTTCCAAATCCTCTTTTATATGCACGATATTAAAAGGATCGGGCGTTTCTGTCTTGACTACAATATCGACATCGCTTATGTCGGAGTCCTGCTCTCTTGCAGCCGAGCCGAAAACGCCTATCAGCAATATGCCGTACCGAGAACTGTGTTTTCTCTTGAACTGTTTTAATATTTCTAATATTTCCGAACGAGACATTATAATTTTACTCATATCGTCACCTCGATAATCTTCATTGTGTCATTGCCGTAAATATCGACGACCTTGACCGATGTCTTGTGCCGGCACCATTTCACATAACGGAGCAATTACTTGTGCTGTTATTGACATGATATAAAGATAGAAAATTATAATTGACTGCTATGCAAATAATAGGCGACCTTTAGGTTTTGGTATGGGACGTCCTAACTTTTTTGCAGTTTCAATCCACTCCTGAATGATGACTTCTACATTCGAAAGTGCTTCCTGATAGGTTAATCCATCTGATGTGCATCCGGGTAATTCTGGCACCTCAGCAATATATGCTTTATCCTCATCACTCCAATATATAATGACTTCATACTTGCTCATTTTATTCTTCTCCCAATTTATATTTTAGGATTACGTTGCGAACCTGTTTAACCTGATAAGGTTTTGCTTTATTACCTTTAGGTTGCAAATTCAAGATTTCTTCAACAACTTCTTTTGTAAAGATATTATGGCTGCCGCGAATTCGTTCTTCAAAGCCTAACTGACGTAACAAGTCGCATAATTGTGTAAAAGGAATGTTTGAATCAGAAACACCCTGTAAAATTTTAATCAGCAGTTTATCATATTTACTCATTTTATTCCAGAAGATTGAAAGTTGCTTGATAATACAGCGCTTCTTAAATTAAAATTAACAAATAAACATTCATCTTGCCAAATTTAAACATTGACGGCTCATTAACAAATTACAATTTCAAATTTTAAAAGTCAATTGTATTATTTTACCTATATTTTTTAACCTTCAATTCTGAGGGCAAAATTCCTAATTATCTCTACTTTTTGGATTTTGGTCCGGATTTTTAAGTGTAATGCCACATTTTCGCTGTTTACAGGCTGCGCAAGAAAGCCTTTCCAATAGCCATGCACCATTTTACATAACACAGCGGCTGCTGGTGCTGTTATTGCCATGAAACGAATATAATAATATACAACTCGATTTTAAATCCCGAAGTCAACCTCCAAATTACTCCTGCCGTAGATTTCCATTCTTTAAGATGTATAAATGACATCATTATGCCATTATGGCATGTATAATGAAATATTATTTAGAATAAATGTCATATTGGCACTCTCTCTGTTTTGCCAAATTTGATGTTAAAATTAAAATATAGGTATGTTAATATTATATTATCAATATGTTGTATAAATAAAAACAGTCTGGCACGCTGATTGCAAATATAATTAGTAAAAGCTTAAGAGAAAGTAAAATCAAGAAATAAACAGTACTTGACAGGAGGTGTTAATCATGACATTAGTAAAATGGAAACCCGCAGCAATTCTTGGCAGAGATTTTGATTCACTGGTTTCGGACTTTTTCCCGGGTCCGGTTGGTGCTATTCGTTTTGGAGATATGACATGGTCACCGAACGTGGATGTGAATGAAACTGAGAAAACTTTTGAAATTAATGTCGAACTTCCCGGAATCAAAAAAAATGAAATCGAAGTCTCTTTCGAAGATAATATACTGACACTGAAAGGTGAAAAAAAATACGAAGATAAAAAAGAAGATAAGAAAAACCACTACTACTATCGTGAAAGCGGTTACGGCAAATTCGAGAGGTCTTTTAGAATGACTGTACCGGTTGTTGAAGAAAAAATCAGTGCAAAGTACAAAAACGGGATTCTTATTATTACAGTTCCCAAAGCCGAAATACCCGAACCGCGTAAAGTGGAGATAAAGTAAATAACAAAGCTCTGGTAAATTTTGTCCCGCTCAGCGGGATAAGAATTGTATAACATCCCCAATCCCGCCCCGAATAGATAACTTTGAGGCTCAGCGGGATTGGGGATTCCGTGAAATGAAAAACAGTCATTACTCCACAGGGATGGATTCGCCGCGAGGTTCCCCCGAGTACCTGGCGAAGCCACCGCTGTGCGGCAATCTCACCGCTAATATCTGACATAAAATTTAATTTTATACTGAAAGTAATTTTTACAAAAGGTAAATAAGAAAAATAAGCGGTATATTACAATGAACCGTTTTAGTAACCTCAACATTTAAAACATTAGAAGGAGGAATGAGCCATGAAACTAACACACTGGAGACCGGTTAATGCCCTGGACGTGTTCAGGGATTTTGACGAAATGTTTGACCGTTTCATTGATCGTCCGAGGCATTTTTTCAGAGGTGGAGAAGCCGTATGGTCGCCCCGTATCGACATAGTCGAAAAAGAAAAGGCGTACGAACTGCGTGCAGAACTGCCGGGGATTAATAAAAACGAGATCAGTATATCTGTGAAAGACGACGTCCTGACCATTTCGGGCGAGAAAAAGGTCGAGGAAAAGAAAGAGGACGAGAACTACTACTGCTGCGAGCGCAGATTTGGTAAATTCGAACGCTCCTTCAGAATGGCTGAGACTGTAGACGCTAACAATATTTCTGCAGAGTATAAAAAAGGTGTATTGGTCGTAACGGTTCCGAAAGTCGAAATTCCCGAACCAAAAACCACGAAAATCGAAATCAAGTAAGTAGGACGGCTGTCCGCCACGCATCGAGGTTGGATGGTACATAATCCGTTTATTGCAAAAGGGTAGCAATAACGCTCATATATGGGCATTATTTTAGAAGGCGGCGATAACCGTGTGGGAATCGCCGCCTGTTTTGTTAATAATATTTTTCCATCAAAAAATCATGCTAATTAATCATATATTACATTAAAAACAGTGCAAAATTTTTCACTATTATTCACTATGAATTTTCTATTATATGCTATGAATTTTCATTTCTAATCGTAATTTCATCTAAAAAATGACGCTGGCATAAATTTTGCAGTTTATATTTATGATGATATTGCTGCTGTCATACCGGAAGCCATAATAAGAACGATCCTAAGTGGGCTGAACGGACGTAATAGGTGATTATTTTTCTACTAATCTTCTATAATACAAAAAAAATGAATTGTTCAGTTTAAAATTTTTAATTTTTTATTTGACTACACGCATTAAATTAGTTATTATTATATATCGGACTATTATTTTAGGAATAGTTATTCTAAATCTCTATAGCTGGAAATTTAAAGAGAATAATAAGGTTTTTATACCCTAAAAACTCTACTAAGTTGGAGGGAAAATGCCACTTGAAAATATTATAAACAATGAAACAAGAATTTCTAAAAAAGGCGTTTTATCTAGATTGAAAAATAAAATTACCCCGTATGTTTTATCTTTAATTATTTTAGCAGGAGCTTATTTTGGTTGTAATTTTAATCCTATAGAAGCGCCTGTAGAACGGAAAGAAACAAGGCTTAATTTTAATTTAAAATCAGATAAAAATTTATATGAATATACAAAACTAGTAAACATAGAATATTCTATTGAAAACATTGGAAGCGATGATGCTGTTCTTGAATTTAACGAACCAGATAGACAATTTAATTATTATATACCTCAAGGTCATGGATTTATTTATTCAGATGAATTAAAAGTTGATGATTTAGCTCAATTAACAATCAATGCAGACAGTTCATTATCCTTCTTAACAATTGAACCAAATAAATCAGTAACATTCAAAGGAACATGGGATCAAAAACACCTCAGAGATGGTCATCTTTATTATGTTGGTCCAGGTAATTATAATTTAACAGTAAGATCAAATAATTTGCGTGATAAAATATTAGAGAGAAATTCAGAGCTAGGAGCAGACCTACAAATTTATAAAGAAGATTATGATTTGGAAGGTAGAACAAAGATTGCTTTTACAAGAAACTGGGAGATCTGTGTAATGAATATTGATGGTTCTAATCTAACTAAATTAACACATGATACTATTACTGACGAATTGAGTCCCGAAAATTATCATCCATCCTGGTCTCCTGATGGTTATAAAATAGTTTTTAATTCAGGAGGTTATGGTCCGAAAAGTATATATGTAATAAATGCAGATGGCTCTAATCGAACTAACTTATATTGTTCTGGTGAAGATCCCTCTTGGTCTCCTAATGGTTCTAAGATTGTTTTTACATCAAGAAGGGATGGCAATTATGAAATCTATATCATGAATTCAGACGGCTCAAATCAAACCAACTTAACCAATAATCCTGCTTATGATATTTCCCCATCTTGGTCTCCTGATGGCTCTAAGATTGCCTTTACTAGGGATGGTATATACGTAATGAATGCAGATGGCTCTAATCAAACCAGATTAGGTTATGGTATGGATCCATCCTGGTCTCCTGATGGCTCTAAGATAGCTTTTTATTCAAATAAGGATGGTAATGCCGAAATCTATGTAATGAATGCTGATGGAACTAATCAAACAAGGTTAACCTATGATGAATCTCCCGGTAGTTTGTATTATTCCCGTGATTGGCATCCATCCTGGTCTCCTGATGACTACAAAATAGTTTTTCAAAGAGGCAGAGATATTTTAATAATGAATGCAGACGGTTCTAATCTTATTAATTTAACCAAAAGTATTGGGACTTTTGACCAATATCCTGATTGGTCACCTTTTTTGAAATAAAATGAAAAGAAGAGAATTTTTAAAGAAAAGCTTGGGAGGGATTGTTATAGCTGGTGGTATTCAATTAATTTCCTGTTGTGTTCATAATCCTTTTGTTTCAGAACGGGTGAATATAGTTGAAAATTACTTCTCTCTTCATTTTGGGTAATTCGTGTCCATGATTACTCTGTGTTCTTTTCCGAAGGGACCAATTCGTGGTGCGCCTTCTTTGCGTTCTCTGCGGTTAATATTTTTTACGTATTTTATTGATTCTGCCGATAAAAAATTGGAACTTTTTGCAAATTTAATCATTAAAATAAATAGAGCCGGATTTGTGTCATGTTCAGATAGAAAAATATTGAAATAATTATTGACATTACGTATAAAACTATATATATTATAAAGCTCTAAATTAGAGGGATTTATTAATTTTGAATGGCGAAGTGCGAATTTCGAATTATTAACGATTAATACACTAACGTAATTCGACATTCGAAATTCTCTTGTTCTTTGAAAAGTCAGGTGCAGGGTCAATTTGTTGAGAAGTTCATACTCAAGATTTAAATAAACTCACAATGGAGAGTTTGATCCTGGCTCAGGACGAACGCTGGCGGCGTGCTTAATACATGCAAGTCGGGTGAGTAACACGTAAGTAACTTGCCCCCGGGTTTGGGATAACCCTGCTAACGCGGGGATAATACCGGATAATGCAGCGGGCCCGCATGGGCATGTTGTTAAAGGTGGGGCTCTTTTTAAGACCTACCACCTGGGGATGGGCTTGCGGTCTATTAGTTTGTTGGTGGGGTAACAGCCCACCAAGGCAGCGATGGATAGCCGGCCTGAGAGGGTGTACGGCCACACTGGGACTGAGATACGGCCCAGACTCCTACGGGAGGCAGCAGTAAGGAATATTGCGCAATGGCCTAACGGCTGACGCAGCAACGCCGCGTGACTGATGAAGCTTTTCGGAGTGTAAAAGTCTGTTAGGAGGGATGAATACCGTCGTCCGGAATACGGGCGACCTATGACACTACCTCCAGAGAAAGCTCCGGCCAACTCCGTGCCAGCAGCCGCGGTAATACGGAGGGAGCAAGCGTTGTCCGGAATCACTGGGCGTAAAGGGCATGTAGGCGGGCTGTTAAGTCAGAAGTGAAATGTACCCGCTTAACGGGTAACCTGCTTTTGATACTGACAGCCTTGAGTTCTGGAGAGGTAAGCGGAATTCCAGGTGTAGCGGTGAAATGTGTAGATATCTGGAAGAACACCGGTAGCGAAGGCGGCTTACTGGACAGATACTGACGCTGAAATGCGAAAGCGTGGGGAGCGAACAGGATTAGATACCCTGGTAGTCCACGCCCTAAACGATGGATACTAGGTGTTGGAGGTGTCGACCCCTTCAGTGCCGCAGCTAACGCATTAAGTATCCCGCCTGGGGAGTACGATCGCAAGGTTGAAACTCAAAGGAATTGACGGGGGCCCGCACAAGCGGTGGAGTATGTGGTTTAATTCGATGCAACGCGAAGAACCTGAAGCACAGTGGAAAGTTTCGGGAAACCGGAACCCCCTTCGGGCCGCTGTACAGGTGCTGCATGGCTGTCGTCAGCTCGTGTCGTGAGATGTTGGGTTAAGTCCCGCAACGAGCGCAACCCTTGTCCTTAGTTGCCATCAGGTTATGCTGGGAACTCTAAGGAGACTGCTGGTATCAAACCGGAGGAAGGTGGGGATGACGTCAAGTCCTCATGGCCTTTATATCCCGGGCTACACACGTACTACAATGGCCGGTACAACGGGCTGCAATACCGCGAGGTGGAGCAAATCCCTTAAAACCGGTCTCAGTTCGGATTGGAGTCTGCAACCCGACTCCATGAAGTCGGAATCGCTAGTAATCGTGGATCAGCATGCCGCGGTGAATACGTTCCCGGGCCTTGTACACACCGCCCGTCACGCCATGGAAGTCGGTAGTACCCAAAGTCACTGGTCTAATCCCCCGAATTCTCGGGGGAAGGAAGGTGCCTAAGGTAAGATCGATGACTGGGGCGAAGTCGTAACAAGGTAGCCGTACCGGAAGGTGCGGCTGG
>LJUD01000214.1 GCA_001304035.1 bacterium SM23_31
TGAGCTGGTATTAAATGTTGAGGTGAATATGTTCAATCAAATCTCCAGGAAAATTATGTCGATGGTTGCAGAGAATCAGACTATTCGTAAAATTACTACGAAATATGGAATGTCTTCAGAATCGGGTTTTGCCAGGAGGTTTGTCTCAGGGGAGACACTTGATGAAGCTGTCGAAGCTGTGAAAAAACTTAATGAGAAAGGCATTAGTGCTACACTTGATTTGTTGGGTGAGAGCGTGAATTCGATAGAGGATACTCAAAAAGCACGGGATAAGATAATTGAAACGCTTGATGCAATTCATACATCCGGAATAGATTCGAACGTTTCGATAAAACTGACTCAGTTGGGATTGGATATCGACGATAAAGTTTGCAGGGATAATGTTGAGACTATTCTCCTGCATGCACAAAAATATGACAATTTCATACGAATCGACATGGAAAGTTCCGATTATACTCAGCGTACCCTTGACATTTTTCAGTATTTATTTAAAAATATCGGCAATAATGTAGGTATTGTACTGCAAAGCTATCTCTATCGCACGGAATACGACGTGCGCGAACTCAATAAACTTGGTGCAGGAGTGCGTTTATGCAAAGGAGCTTATCTTGAACCAAAAATTGTTGCCTTTCGGAAAAAACGGCTTGTTGATGAAAATTATTTGCGCTGTATTAAACTGCTTTTTGCTGAAGGGAAATACCCTGCCGTTGCAACGCACGATGAAAACATAATTACAAAAGCCAAAGAGTATGCTGAACAGTATGGAATAAAGCCAGACCAATTCGAGATCCAGATGCTGTACGGAATCAGACGGGATTTACAGGAGCAGATTGTCAAAGAAGGATACCGCATGCGGGCATATGTTCCATACGGAACGGAGTGGTTTCCTTATTTTACCCGGCGTCTCGGGGAGCGTATGGGAAATGTCATGTTTATGCTGAAGAGCCTGTACCGCGAATCCGGTGATGGTTATAGTAACTAAGATGCTCGATTAGTTGCATTAATCTTTAATAATTACAGTTCTTTTCTATTACAATTTTTCCCTTTATTTTAGCCGGTTCTCGCCAGTAAATTATATACTGCCCAACAAAATTTTTCATTCAGAATAAACCGTCGGAACCGTTGATCCCGCTGAGCGGGTTCTGCCCCGAAGGAGCTCCTTGCCCGCCGTGAAGTGGTCGCTTTGCGGAAGGGACTACTTCACAGCGGAGCGGTTCAGAAAAAGAATAAAAATAAACATTTTACTTGCTATTTTGCTATATTTTTGTTTTATTATCTAATATAATTTTTAGATTTTTCACTATGTTTTAGCGTATAATTTTTCAATACATGCTTTTGCGAAGCTTGTTCGGCTTCGTTTTTGTATGCAAGATTTAATAAAGATTACTCAAAATATAAAATCAAAGGCATTAGCGCTGGGATTTGATAAAGTTGGTACAGCGAGGGCTGTAACATTGGACGGTACATTTCTCAGCAAGTGGCTTTCCCGCAATTATCACGGGACAATGTCATGGATGTCACGCACGGCGGGAATACGTCTTAATCCGAAAAAGTATCTTCCCGGGGCAAGGAGCGTCATCGCAGTTGCGGTAAATTATTACACGGAAGACCCTCCCAGACCGCCCGGAAGTGCTCAGGTTTCGCGTTATGCGCTCGGGCGTGATTATCATTTAGTGCTTGGCAAAATGCTTGAATCATTGCTGGAGTATATTCATGAGTTACTCCCGGATGTGAAGGGGAAGATCGCCGTTGATGATGCGCCGGTAATGGACAAGATTTGGGCGTACAAAGCTGGAATCGGATGGATAGGAAAACACTCGAACCTGATTACAAGGGAATTGGGTTCCTATGTATTTTTAGGAGAGATTTTACTCACTGCCGGGCTGCAATACGACGAGCCGATACAGGATTACTGCGGTTCCTGTACCCGGTGTATCGATGCATGTCCTACCGGGGCAATTCTCGATGATAAGGTTCTCGATAGTAATAAATGTATATCGTACAGGACGATAGAATACCGCGGTGATTTTACTGAAGAATGGGAGGGAAAAAATCAGGACTGGATTTTTGGCTGTGATGTTTGCCAGGAGGTCTGCCCCTGGAATATAGTTGCCGCTCCTACGAATATTCCAGATTTTTTGCTGGCAGACGGAAAGAGATTTCCGCTTTTGAGCAATATTTTACAGCTTACTCCGGAAGAATTTCAGATGAATTATAAAGATAGTCCCATAAAACGAAGTAAATGGGAAGGTTTATTGCGCAACGCAGAGTATGTGCGTAAAGGGTACCTGGGATAAAAATTAACAACAAGGCTTTGCAATACCATTTTCCCAAAAACTAAAACAATAAGTAGACTTTGGTAAATTTTTATTTAGATGATAAATTCCGCTTAACGGGACAGCATGACAGAGGCATTACCTGTTATTCCAAACTTTTTTAGAAATCATTTTGTCATTATTTACAAAGTTTTGACGATAATATCTGTAGAAGCAGTTAATTGGATTTAATAAAAGATTATATATCCGACTTTATTACGCATTAACTTAAAAACGGTTCTTAATCAAAAACTGAACGGTTCCGAAGGGATGACTTCATCATGAAACTTACAGTCAAAACGGGAAAATTACAAAAATTACGAACGCATCTTCTCGCGGTTTTTCTATTTGAAGAGACCCGTACCATTGACGAATGGTTAACCGAGCTTAATGAAATAACCGGTAATAGATTGTCGGAATTATTGAAGATGCGTGATTTTAAGGGTGAGCTTAACGAAACACTGCTCATTTATACGCCGGAGAGATCACCTGTCCGCAGAGTACTGCTTGTCGGTATGGGCAAAAAACGGGAATTTAATGCTGAAAAAGTGAGGCAGGTCTTCGGTACCGCGTCCAGAAACGCAAGGGATAAAAAATTGAAACGGTTCACCCTTTGCCTGGAAGGAGTAACTGTTCCGGAATTAACAAAAGGAGAACTGGCACATGCCGCCGTGGAAGGTGCGCTTCTGAGCTTATATCAGTTCATTAAATTCAAGACGGAAGACATAAAAAAATATACAATTGTTAATGAAATAGTACTCTTTGCCCTCAACAGGATGAATTATAAAGAATTATGTGCCGGCGTTGAAATGGGAAAGCTTTTTGCTGAAGCTACCTGTTATGCCCGCGACCTTGCATCATATCCTGGAAATGTTGTAACACCGACGTACCTTGCAAATGAGGCTAAAGCTATTGCCGCGAAGTGCGGGTTGAAATGCAGTATTTTCGACGAGAAAAAGTTAATGCAATTAAAGATGAATGCCCTGCTTGGTGTGGCAAAGGGCAGTAATGAACCTCCCCGGTTAATTATCCTGGAATATAACTGCGGTAATGATAAGGCGGATACCGTGGCGGTTGTCGGAAAAGGGATAACCTTTGATTCGGGTGGCATTTCAATAAAACCTGCAAAAAAGATGGAAGAAATGAAATACGACAAGTGTGGTGCAGCCGCGGTGCTGGCGGTTATGAAATTAGTGAAGCAGCTTCAGCCGCCTGTTAATGTGACCGGTATTGTGGCATCGGCGGAAAATCTCCCAAGCGGAAAAGCTCTGAAACCGGGTGATATCGTAACCACATATTCAGGCTTAACGGTTGAAGTAATAAACACCGATGCTGAGGGGAGGCTCATACTTTCGGATGCTTTAGCATATACGATTGATAAGTTTAAACCGGATGCCGTAATTGATCTTGCAACATTAACCGGTGCTGTAATTGTTGCACTTGGGCATTATGCTACGGGAATGCTTGGTAATAATCCGGGTATGCTGAAAAAGGTGATGACTGCCGCACAAAAATCCGGAGAAATGGTCTGGGAACTGCCGATTTACCCGGAATTTGATGAACATCTGAAAAGCAATGTAGCAGATATTAAGAACAGTAACGGACCGGGCGCCGGAACAATTTTTGGAGCGGCATTCCTCAGGAAGTTCGTTAAGAAAACTCCTTGGGTACATCTCGATATTGCCGGAACGGCTTGGGACGTCAAGGAAAAATCTTATTTACCCAAAGGGCCCACAGGTGTCGGCGTTCGTTTGTTAGGCGTATTGTTAAAAGACTGGAAACTATAGATTATTCTCTACAGCACTACGGTAAAAATTTTTTTCAGTATAGATGTAAACGTATTTATACGGTAGCGGAATTACTTAAAGAGGCTTTTAAATTATATTACTGATTGTTAAATAAAATATTGGTGTCCCGTGCAAAATACTGGACGTGCGGATTTACATATTCATACAAATGTATCGGACGGATTTCTCTCGCCGGCGAAGATACTTGTAAAGCTTAAAAATTCGGGTATTTCAACTATTGCAATTACCGATCACGACAGTGTTGCCGCCCTGGATAACGCTAACCGCAGGTCGTCTATGTTCAATATTCGATTAATTCCGGGTGTAGAGCTGAGTGCAGAATACCATGGAAAAGATTTGCATTTCTTAGGATACTTTATCGACCATCATAACAAGCGGTTTCTTGATTTTTTGTATCTTTTCCGGCGCCGCCGGTATCAGCGCGCACAGGGAATGTTGGAAAAACTCGATAAACTTGGCATGCATATAACGATGGACCAGGTTGCGGCGATTGCTTTTAATGGTCCCATCGGTCGTCCTCATATTGCGGACGCACTGATTAACGCAGGGTGGGCTGATTCAAGGGACGATGCTTTTGAAAAATATTTGGGATATAATGGTCCTGTTTACGTGGAAAAATACCGTATAACACCTTTGGAAGTTTTCGATTTGATCCATTCAATCGGAGGAGCCGCCTTTCTGGCGCATCCGGGCACCGGCTGCTCCGATGGGGCTATCCGCGAATTGCACGGCGCGGGAATGGACGGCTTGGAAATTATTCACCCCAAGCATACACCGGAGATGGTTGAACATTATAAAAGTCTTGCGGATGAACTTTCCATTTTGACCTGCGGTGGTTCGGATTTTCACGGCAGTCCAGATGAAGAAGACGTAATCGGAAAATACACTATCGATGAGAAAAGTGTAGACGGAATAGAGAAATATTGCCTGTCAAAAAGGAAAGAATGGCGTGTTGATGTGAAAGATTATCCTGATTGACTTTTGACGGAAGCCATGGCTGTGCTCATTAAGTAAGAATCGTTTTAGCACATTTATGAAAGATTATAAACAAGTACGTGTTTAAAATAAAAAAGCCTCTTTCCCGCTTATACATATCCCTGTAGCATCCTCAATTCCGGGCACGCAGCCAATTTGTGGCACCCCCAATCCCCCCCCGCATACTGCGGGGGGGGATTGGGGGTGTTTTTATAATATTACTAACGCAAGTACGATTTAAACTATATTCAATTACTTTATCAACAGCATCCGCTTCGTATCTCTGAATTCGTCCGCATGCAGCCTGTAAATGTATATTCCGCTGGCGGAAGTGCTCGCATCCCAGATAACGTTGTGATAACCTGATCCTAAATTAGCTCACTGTTGGTGTTATCACCAACAGTGCTATATGAATTTGTGTGTCTTTGATCCCGCTCAGCGGGATAATTATAATATTTTGCGCCAGAGGCTGATCTTTAGACAAAACCCGACCCCAATTATTCAATATAAAATGTAACATTTCAAGACCTGACCCCATTTTTTTTGATGGTGATACATAACGCCACAATTAAACTGAAAAATAAGATTGTTGCTTTCATAATATTTTCTCCCTTTTTAATAGTTCCGGCATATTCTAACACCTACACCATAAAATCTTTCGTAAGCTCCAAATACCATGTAAGCCGTTGTCGTAAGAACTTTTTTAATTTCTT
>LJUD01000215.1 GCA_001304035.1 bacterium SM23_31
GACACCTCCGGTATCCCCGTTTCAACTTTCCCGACATACGATTCCATCATCCCGAATTGCATGTCCGTAACCCGCAGAATACTCACCATACCTTTTGGCGGGAGAAAGGATTTTACCCTCCTAATATGTGTTTCTGCATTCTCTCTGCTCGGGCAGTGACGCATGTAAACCGAATACTGCATCATGTTAAAACCGTCTTTTATAAGGTTTTTTCTGAAATGAGCGGCAGATTTCCGCTCTTTTTTTGTGTTGGTCGGAAGGTCAAAAAATACAAAAATCCACATTATACGGTATTTGTTTAGGTCCATGGTTCCGGGAATTGTATTGTATCGTTTTCTTGTGAAAAACATTTATAAAGACTTACGGCTGTATGTGAAGCGGCGATCATAAGCGGTGAGCGTTCGCCATTCATGTTTACTGTTTTCTGCGGAAGTTCAAGCAAATCCTGTTTCTCTTCAGTACCGATTTCATAATGTTCACCTTCAGAAACAAGTTCATGCACGAGCTCGTCCACAAATGGTCTGAAAGGTTCCATTATATCGTCAGCCAGGGGATATGCATTATAACGGTTTTTGTGATGAATACCGATGAGCGGGAGAAGTCCGGCGCCTATCAAGCTTCTTGCGATGACAGCGCGCATAACGGCATATCCGTAGTTCAGAAGATTGTTAGGGGGATCGCCCGAAGGTCTTCGTTTAAATTCAATAGATGTAAAAAGCAGTTTCCAGTACCTTCGAGCTGCAAGAGCTTCTATATTGGCGGTGTCTGCGCCCTTTTTCTGCAGAACAAGCGACTGGTTACGTATTTTCGCCCGAACCGTTTGCTGCCAGAGCCGTTTTTTAAGCGGTAAAGCCGCATCAATCTGAGTTGAAAATCGTTCCTGCTGAAGGGTATTTGCTTCGAGTGGAAGCATCAAACCTGCGGGTATATGCTTACTGTTAGTGATAACGACTGCGGCATTATTATCCAGCAGTTTAGCCATTACGGTTTTGCTAAGGCTTATGCGTTCATTGTCAATAATGATGAAACCGATGTCTTCAATAGGAATTGAACGTTTATCTTCACCTTCTTTTTCAATTATAAGCTGTTCGTACTTGGTATGGAGAAATGCAGGAGTTCCGAAATACAATGTTCTTTTAATCATAAGCTCTTCTAAGCCTCCCAATGTGGTCGATTTTGACTTTTAATCCCCGTAATGTACTAGGAATTCTATGTTCCCTACCAAATTCTTTTCCTTCGTCATCTTTTAATCTTGCAACTAGATGATGTCTTAATGTAATTATTTTATTAACATCCATTTTCTGTACTCTATAAAGAGCTTTTGAATACCGTAAAGCGAGGCCAGTATCTCCCCAATCTATATTTTTTTCATCAACATCAAGCAATATTAATTCATCGATTGATAGGGACATTACAAAGTGCCATTCAGGTTTCCAAGTTTTTTGAATGACCGGTTCATTCCGGCGAAGCCGCTGTGCTGCTTCAAACAGTGATACAACGATCCCGTCGCGCTTTCCTTCTTCATTTTCAAAAATTACTATGTGGTGATTGCTACCCGGATCAACATATAATTCTTTATCTTTGTATAGTTGAATCATCGTAGTAGATGGCACTTTAACACGGACCGATTTAATCGGAGTTTTTCTGTCAGGCATATAGAGCGTTTCAACGAATGCGTCTGCCGGAATTTTATTTGAGCTTTCTATATCGATACCCTTTTCCTCAAGTCGCTCGAAAACCTGCGTTTTTACGACGGGATCAACGATATTGGCAATCTGTTTTGCAGTAAGTGTTCCAAGTTTTTTACGTACGACAAAGTATGGCTCTCCATCGGTATTACGGATTTTTCCGTAATATGTTTCTTCATGCAGTTGACCGGTAGCTTTTTTTCCCAAACGGTGAGATACGAATATATTCCTTACTACTGATTCTGCATCGTTTCTGAATTGTTCCCAAGGTAAAGGAAAACGTGATTCGTGCGGCTCAACATCCATAGAATGGTATCTGCTAAGTGTGTTTACAAATGCATAAGTTGTGTTTGCTATAACAAGAGCATCAACGGCATGGTGACGGTGGTCATCCCGCATTTTAATGTCTCTCACTCCTAATATGCTGTTTAGTCCCCAGTAATATCGCAGTTTCGCAGTTGAACCTCCTTTAACAGCCTGTACTTTTTTTATTGTACTTCCCAGATATTTTCTTGTTTCTCGGCTTATATATGCAGTATCGCTAAGCTGGCGGTGTGCAAAATCATCTTTCAGTTCCTTAATCGCAAACAGGTTCTTTTTACCTCTCGGCATAGATGTTTTTTGAACCCTCAGGATTATTTCTTCGTATTTCTGTCTGTCGCCGGAATATGCTTCATAAGGGGTGCGGTCGCCTTTAATCTGATTTTCTTCCCGTAAACAGACCGTCTTATTGAAAAGTGAATCATCGAGGCTTCGTTTATATGGAATAATATGCTCGACCTCAAAATCGCCCCCATAAAGGGCAGAAAGAGAAATTTTTCTTCCGGTATAGGGGCATGTTTCTCTGCATTCTTCCCACAGCATATATTTATGGATTTCATCCCTTTTTGGATCAATGAAACCTAATCTTTCTTTAAGTATTGATTTTATTTCTTCAAATTTCATTTGACGTTTACGTAGTTCACTTCGCATTTTTTCTCGTTTTTGCTTTGGCTTTTTCATTTCACGTGCAAGCTCGACCCGTGCGATGTCGGGCTTTCCGTAGGTTCTGATTACGGCATTTACAACATGACGCAATTCATATAGCGCCTGCTGTACTATCGGATTTCTGATATTTTCGGGTAATGGCAGATAAGCTGATAGTGACTTTTCAATTTCATACTCCGGAGTATAGCCTGCTTCAATTTTCGCTTTGTCAAGAGTTAATCCTTCTTCAAGCTGGGGAATAATCTTTTTCAGCGATTTTTTACTGAATCTTGCGTACTCCTTTTCAAGCGCAACTTTACCAAGTTCTTTTATTTCGTCAGGTGTTATGCTCCATTTTTTTAAAGCGTATTCTTTCAGCCATTCATGGTTGTCGGCAAAATGGAAAGTATGCCATATTTGTTCTTTTTCTTCTTCACTAAATCCTGCCCACCGTTTTTTCCCGAAAACCTTGATAAGCCTGGCATAAGTTGTGTTGCCTAAAAGTCTTCCGCCCTCTTCTTCAATGTTAATGTCCGATTCTCCCGGAAGATTAAGCATTTTCCTCATATCGGAGAATTTTAATTTTTCTGTAACCGAAAGTTTATCAATGAGCATCCGCCGCTCTTCTTCGTTGAGTGGATCATTATAGCGTCCGGTATGCGGAATTGAAATTAAAATGCGTGAAAGCTGTTCAAGTATCCTGAAGTATTGAAATGCAGGCGAGCTTTTAGGAGCGGTCTTTTTATTTGGTTCAAGCCCGCAGTTTCCAACGAGCGCTTTCTGTGATTTTAACTTTCGCTGGCTGAGGATTACCTCTGCGATTGCTTCTTTAAATTCGTTGCTTAATTGAAGTGGATAAAAACTCTGCTGTTTTTCCCACATCAGATTAAATTCTTCTTCATACATATCGCGGAGAGTGAACCTGTTTCTTCTGCGTATTACATGAGGATCAAGACTTGCAAGATACTCACCAATAGTTTTAAATCCTCCTTCTCTAATTGAATCACGTGTCTGATTTATACCTACTATTCCGTCCTTACCCTCAAATATTTTCCCTTCTTCTGAAATATCTGTTTTTCTGCTAGATTTGAAACCCCTACGCCTGCATATATGCAAAAGAACCCTTCCGAACTCATACATTGTAAGTTTCTCATACAGTCCTTTCTTGCGCAGTTCATACGGGTCCTGTGCATAATAATCCGAAATATCCTCATTATTTTCAGGAAACATTTCAAGAGTTTTTAATAAAGCAACAAGTCTATTTCTTCTCTGGCTTCTCCTTTTATGCTGGCGTCTCGCCAGCCGAGCAGCTCTTCGTTCAACATTCTTCGATTCTTCTTTTACTCCTTTTAGGTTTACCCCTTCTTTAAAAACGCGAACTCCGGCACCAATAATATCATTTTCTTCATCATCAATTAGAGCCCATCCTATTGAATTTGCTCCTATATCGAGTCCCAATACCTTTGACATGATTAATCTCCTCAAAATATTACATTTTTTTCTTGCATTTTTTTAATAATTTATATACTTTACGTTCAGAAAGTAAATTTTTTCCTTAAAGCTTATCACAATAAGACTTATTGCTTCGGCAATAAGGGTGAAAGGCTTTTGCCTATTCCCCGGCTTCTGTCGGGGATTTTTTTTGTAACAAATTATTTTTTAATATTATAAATAATTTTTTAAAAATCAAGAGGTTATTATTTTATCAATCTCCATATTAATTATATAAAAATATTTTTACAAAATTTTGATTATTTATCATATTTCAATTTGAATATTGCAAAATACATTAAATTATGCAAGTATTTTCCCACCCGAAATTAAAATATATCATTGAACTGAACACTTAGAACATTTCTGAACTCTTCTTTAGGTATAATCCGGAGCGAATAAAAGTTTTTTCAGAAAAAATGAACCTTAACGGATTTTTTTACGTCTCATTTAATGTAAAAACATATTATATTACCTTATAAGGCAAACGGCATCGCGCTGGTGAAGATGCAAAATTAGAACTATTCCGATGCAGCAAACGGATTCATGCGGAAGGTAAAATAAGTTGATTCACCCTGAGGAATACAGTAATAGAACGGCAATAAAAGAAAGCAGGGAGCACGGACAAGACTTTGCAGAGCGCTTGAAAGCCCGTGATCCGGGAGTCATCGATGACGTAGTGGATCAGTATAAGGAACCGTTGTTTGCGTTTATTGTGCGCATGGTCAATAATTATGACGCTGCGGAAGATATTTTCCAGGAAACATGGATAAGAGTGATAAGGCATATTAATAGTTTTCGCGGGGAGGCAAAGTTTTCGACATGGCTATTCCAGATTGCCAGAAATGCATATAAAGATACACTGAGAAAAAAGAAATATCTATGTTATGTTTCCTTAGAGGAGGCGGACGAGTTGACCTGTGAGCCTACAGTAGATGCGGCAAATATCAACAAGATGGAACACGTGCGAAAAATCGTAGCAGGAATGCCGATTAAAATGAAAGAAGCGGTCGTGCTTCGATACTATCACGACTTGAAGATCAAAGAAATATCCGAGATACTCGGTTGTTCGGCGGGAACGGTAAAAAGCCGTATATCCCGCGGCTCGGCGATTATCCGTAAAAAATGGAATTTACTGGAACAATTAAATTAATAAACGTGGGATGAATATGGAACAATATAATGAAAACGAACTTCGTGCGTTTTTACAGCTTTATAAGGTGAACGCACCCGGCGCAGAGATAGTGAACAGAACCAAGAACCTTATGCGCGAAGAGATGGCGAAGACTTTTTCGGCTCCAACATGGCAGGGCGGCTGGCTGTTCTTACTGGTAAGCGTGTCTCTCATTATGAGCATGTGTATTTTCTATTTATTGACAGTCGGAACGATTTTAAGACTTACACTGCCGCCTTACATGTTTGTACTCATTCGTCATTCTATACTTGCTTTCACCGGAATAGGAGCGTGTTTTCTAACGGGACTGATTATTGTATTCTTTTTTAAACAATTTGAATCTGCCCGGGCGGAGATAAGTTAAATGAAAACAAGAGGAATATTCAACGATAGATAAAGAGAAAAAACGGCGGGAAAAATAACTTTTCCATAGAATTGAAAATAATTGTACTAAAAGGAGATGATATATCATGGAAAATTCTACTATGAAGAAATGCCCGTACTGTGCGGAAATGATCAAATTTGAAGCGATCAAGTGCCGTTACTGCTGCACTAATTTGTCAACTAAGGAATCAAATAAAAACGCTGAAGACTGGCAAAGGGTCGACAAAGGAAAGAAAATTGCCGGGATTTGCACAGGAATTGCGAAAAAATTCAATGTACCCACATTAATTTTGCCTTTGAGACTTTTCTTCACAATCACTACCGTTATCTATGGTTTCGGATTGTTTTTATATATACTTTTGTGGATATTAATGGAAAAGCCCACGGATGATACGGAGGCGCCGGTCAGCTCAAAATATTCTACACCCAGCGGTGAAAAAAATGAGACGCCCGAGACCGAAAAGTAATCTGAAGATGAACAGGCTGTTTTTTTATTGTGCCTGTATATGCAGCTTTTGTCGTGAAGCCGGGCAATTATTCGCTGAATATTCACGACACGGTTCATCAAACGACCGCGTTCAATAGTTTTGAGTGGTAATAAATAGTTATAAATTATTAACAGGATTTCATAAAAGTACTTTTATTGAATTTATCAAAACCTTACGTAACAAAAAAACCAAAGAACATGTCTGAACCGCTGATAACCATGATCCCGCTGAGCGGGATTGACCACAGGCATGCATAAGCCGGATTAACTTAAATTTTTTAGAATTTCCCGATATTATCCTATCAATAATAAATCGCATTAAAGAGCAGT
>LJUD01000216.1 GCA_001304035.1 bacterium SM23_31
AACTATCAAAACCTGCTTTATAAAAATTTGAATCCGATAAATAATTACCTCAAGGTTAGAGTACAGGGTAAAGGCGCAGGTTTTAATAATCGAAACGGACTCGGAGCAAAGGTTCGGATATACAGGGTGAACATCCACTCGGCAGTAGTCGCAATGCAGGAAATAACATCCGGTCCGCAGCCGATGACGGCGCATTTTGCTTTAACTCCGGGTGAAATGTATGAAGTTGAAATAACGTTTTTGAAACAAGGTGCTGTTCAACCGCAGCCGGTGATGATCGACAGCGTTACCGTACCGCTGGATACTTTAATAATTCAGAAATAAATATCTCAGTATTAATTACGGTTATGAAAAAACAACTACCATACATATTAATCCTTTGTTTGCTAATATCAGCATCCCCTGCTTTCTCACAGGTAGCGAATCAAATGCAGATAGGTGCGCGGCCTCTGGGAATGGGGGGAGCTTTTTCAGCGATTGCGAATGATGCCAATGCGATGTTCTGGAATCCGGCAGGAGTCGTAACCCTCCAGCGGCAGGAAATATCTACAATGTACAGCGATCTGTACGGTATCGGACTTGCGAACAGCTATTTTGGTTACGTACTACCGGTTAGTGATAATCATGCACTCGGTATCGATTGGATGCATTTGGGTCAGGCTGACGATGAACTCGGATACCGGCAGGACAATTTTAATCTCGCATATTCCTTGAGATTACCGTGGAATATCTCAATCGGCACCAAAGCGAAAATAATAGATACGGATATAACTCTTGACGGGACTTCCTGGGGCAAATCCCGCGGTTACGGTTTTGATATCGGTTTCATGATGAGACCGACAGAAAATTTACGATTAGCCCTCGTCGGGCAGGATATCGGCGGTACGTCGGTAACATACGATAACGATATTACTGAAGAGGTTAAGCCGCAAAAATTCCGTTTTGGCGCAGCGTATTCGCCTTTAGAAGGATTGCTGCTTGCGGCAGACCTGGATGACCGTATTCATGCCGGGGCTGAATACTGGATAATGGGCATACTTGCACTTCGCGGCGGAGTCCAAAAAAACCTGAAAATAATCGATGACTATAACCCGACGATTATTTCTGCGGGTTTCAGCACGCGCTACCGTTTTATACAATTTGATTATGCGATCGAAAGCCACCCCAACCTTGATATAACACAGCGTTTCGGATTTTCAATTTATTATAATCCTTCGCTTGTTTCCATAAAAGATGCCGTTATTAAACCCGTTCCGCTCTTCCGTTCGCTTTACCGCAAATATTCTGAAGAAGAATTTGCTGAAATCGTATTGAAAAATTCTTCGCAGGAGAGACTGCCGGTTCGAGTGCGTCTGGACATTCCGAAGGTAACAATCCAGCCGTATGAAGAGGAAATCATTCTTGAGCCGCAAACCACCCGTGCATACGCATTAAATATTTCTCTTTCAAATGACATACTGAATGCGCGCGGTTCTATCTATGACAGCTTCGAACAGCCGGTGTTAACCGTTAGCTATGAACAGGATAAAAGGGAGAAAAAGAGCAGCCGGAATCTCGAAAAGATATACGTGCTGGGTAAAAATAAAATTAGCTGGAGTATTCCGGAACGTGTTGCAGCGTTTGTAACTCCGGAAGACGGGATGGTTGACCGGTTTGCGCGAAGTATTGTACAGCAGTACAGCGAGGAAATTACGGAAAAATACAATAATTCCAACCTCGGGAAGGCGACCGTTATTTTTGACGCACTCGGAAAGCACGGTATTGTCTACCAGGAGGACCCGCAGACTGCCTGGTACAAGATTGCGGCAGACAGCTCGATCTTCGATAATATCCAATATCCCGTCGAATTGCTTGACAGCAAGATCGGCGACTGCGACGACTGCACTGTGCTGTTTGCCAGTCTTTTGGAGAATCTCGGAATCCAGACAGTTTTGCTGGATGTTTTTGCTCCCGGTGAAGGGCATATCTACATGATGTTCGACAGCGGCATCCCCGTTAACGAAATCAAGGCGCAGCCTTATGATGAAAATGAATATGCAATATATAACAACAAGGTCTGGATCCCTGTTGAAACCACCATGTACGGTCATTCATTCAACGATGCATGGCGTGAAGGCGCTGCGGAATATCACTTTCGTAAAGAGCAGGGCTACATTAACGAAATCAATATTGCCGAAGCTAAAAATATCTACAAAGCCGGACAGCCTGCCGCCAAGGATATAAGTATTCCGGAGAAAAGTATTGTTGACGAATTAGTTACGATTGACATAGAAACATACGATAACCGGTTGGAACAGTTTGCGATGGCTGCAGGCGTTTCCATGGATAATCCGGACGGCGTTTACGATGCAGGTGCATTCTATCTCCGTTTTAACCGCCTTGACGAAGCCCTGCGGTTAATGCTTAGTGCTTTGGAACTTCGCCCCGACTTCAGCGATGCTCTAAATGCTCTCGGGGTAATATACACGAGGCAGGGAAAATACGATGAAGCGCTGCAAAGCTATTACCGTGCTTCGGAACTTATGCCGGACAATGCCGGTATAAGGTTTAATATTGCTATTACCCTGCTCTTACAAGGAAAACTCGATGAAGCCCGGAATGAGTACGATAATGTCATCAAAATGGATAAATCTTTTGAAGGTTTGCTGAAGATTTTGAAGAAAGGCGGAGAGGGATAATTTAAAAAATAAATAATTCCATTCAAACATTGGAGGTGATTAGATATGAAAAAGATAACAGTAATACTCGTGAGCATCCTGACGGTGTGTATTATGATGTCAACTCTGGTCTATGCCCAGGAGAAACAAACACAGGAAAAGAAACCGGATAAAAAGTTCGTAGTGGATGAGAACTTCCTGACGACCTGGAAGAAAGTAGGGCATCTAACTAAAGAAATCCGCTCGTTTAAAACCGAAAAAGCGGTCACCGTTGCAGGCGTGCGCGGCACGGAAGCAACTAATGAGGCACTAAGACTCCTGTATTTCAAAGGCGGAGTGCCGTATCCGAGCCAGCTTGCATTAAAGAACGCAGTTGATATGCTCGAAGCATTTGTTAAAGAAAACCCGAAAGACTCAACAGTCGTGGAATGCAAATTTTATATTGCCCAATGCTCATTCCAGATAGGTGATAACAAGAAAACTATTACCTTTTATGAGGATATTGTCAATAATCACCCGAAGTCGGAATATGCCGCATTGGCAAAAGAAGAACTTGAAAAAGTTAAAGAAAAGTAATTAATAACGTAATTAAAAACAAATCACGGTTATTGTATTTATCGGGATTTTTGTTGTTTCTTTTGCCTTAAAAACATAAACAATGACGCTAAATGGTTGAAAAAGGGGAAAAAACATAAAAAAAACGATTGTCCAGATAGGGATAGGCCTGTTTATTTCTGTTGTTATTATTGCCATAAGCCTGGTATCTAAAAAATTCCCCCTGTTTCCCTTTTACGAAATGATCGAATTGAAACTGCTCGACCAGCGGTTTTTGATCAGGGGAACTATACCAATGGATCCGAATGTCGGTACAATTGATATTGATGCTGCTACTTTGAAAAGAGAGGGACGTTACCAGGATTGGACACGCGATAAATATGCAGAGTTAATTCAGATTGTGAAGGAACTGGATGTACAGATGGTCGGATTTGATATCTACTTCCCTGAAGAAAGCGCAATAGATGTTCTTTCAAAAGAAGATTTTTTACAGGCTGAAGTAAACAGTACTGATGATATTATCCCCTTGTTTCGGAATTATGATGAAGAATTACACCAGGCAATACTAAAAGTGGGAAATATAGTACTGGGTCAATCATTTATGGAAACGGAATCTAAAGAGCCCGAATGGGTGGAGAAAAATACGGTAAATATAGAAGAGCCCTTAAAACAACAAGCGGTAGAAGCATTAAAACCCTATTTTAAAGAATACCCTGAATGGAAGAACGGCGGACTGCCGATGTATATAGACATAGATCCTCCCATTTCAAAATTAGTCGATGCTTCCGAGGGAACCGGCTTCGCCATGACCGCAGCCGATATCGATGGGTCTGTCAGGCATTACCCCGTAATACTGGTGTACGACGGCAAGGTCTGGCCCTCACTCGCATTAATGATGTTTCTTGAATATATTGGTGCCGACTTTAAAGACGTTGAGATCATTCCGGGTAAGGAGATCAATCTTCCCCCCGGAAAACTGCCCGACGGCAAGGATATTGAGGTTAGTATCCCAATTAATGACAACGGATTAATGATGGTTAATTGGGTGGGAGATTATTGGGACGGACAATTTTTTCATATACCGCACTATGCACTTATCCAGCATAAGCGAACCTGGCAGCAGGCACAAGCATCCCATATAATTAAAAAGATATTTGCGGAGAAGCCGGAAACAATAGAAGATTTCGACTTATTCATTTCAGTTCTTGAGGAATATAATGTTGAACCAACCGAAATAGTGGAGGAAGTATTTTATCTTTTAACCCTTTGCATCCGGTTAGAAGAGGCTATTCTCGATGGACAGGAAGTGACCTTAGAAGATTTAGGAGGAGATAAAGATATTTACAATTGGTATGAGAAACTGCTCCTCAATCATAAAATTTCTGCCTTATTCCAGGAAAATCCCGACATAACATTCGAAGAAATGGTATATAAGTTAGGAAATTTACCTGAAGACGAAGTATGGAGAGGATATTATATTTTAAAAGATATTATTACAAAAGAGGGATTAAAGCCCGAACACTACCCGTTATATTTCTTTGATGTCGATATAAACGGTAAAATCATCACTGAAGAAGATTTTAAAGGCAAAGTATTAATTTATGGTTTAACGGCTGCCGGGACGTGGGACCTTAATCCGATGCCTTTTAACCGCCGTTATCCGATGGTGGGACTTCATGCCAACATTTTTAATACTATTTTAACACAGAATTTTATTAAGCGGGCATCTCTCCGGGAAAATATTATTGTGCTTATCTGTTTTGGACTCCTGATGGGCATAATAGTGCCCCGGTTTAAGCCGTTTCGTGGAGCTGTACTAATGCTGGTCATTTTAGGAGGATTTCTTGTAACTGCCCAGTATTTATTCCAGGGAAGGGGATTGTGGATCGATGTATTCGGACCTGTACTGGTAATTCTTACCGGTTATACCTCGATAACCGTGTACAACTTCTTCTCCGAGGAAAAAGAGAAGAAAATGATAAGGGGGATTTTTTCACGCTATGTTACCAAATCGGTAGTAGATGAATTGATAAAAAATCCCGACATGGTAAAACTTGGCGGCGAGAGAAAGGTACTGACTGTATTTTTCTCGGACGTTGCAGGATTTACAACAGTATCGGAACAATTAACGCCGGAAGAGCTCGTTTCGCTGTTAAATGAATATCTCACGGCGATGACAGAAATTATCCTGAAATATGACGGCATGATCGACAAGTATGAGGGCGACGCAATCATGGCGGTGTTCGGTACGCCGATTATGTACGAGGATCATGCAACACGCGCCTGTTATGTCTCGCTTGAGATGCAGGAAGAACTGGTGAAACTCCGTAAAAAATGGAAGGAAGAAGGAAAACCGGAACTATATGTACGAATCGGATTAAATACCGGACCGATGGTTGCGGGTAATATGGGCGCCGTGAGCAGGCTCGATTACACGGTTATGGGCGACAGCGTTAATCTCGGTTCACGCCTCGAGGGAGCCAATAAGCAGTATAACACCTCAATCATGGTAAGCGAGTATACGTATGAGGCTGCAAAAAACGATATTGTGGTTCGTTTTCTCGATTCGCTGCGTGTAAAAGGTAAAAAT
>LJUD01000217.1 GCA_001304035.1 bacterium SM23_31
ATTCGCGAAGCCCCTTCGTTAAGCGTTATAAAAATATTATTGGAAAACGGCGCCGAGGTAGCTGCTTTTGACCCTGTAGCTCAAAAAAATGTACAAGAAATTTTCCCCGGTCTCCGATTCGGTCATAACCCGCTTTCTATTCTTCCGGGTTGTGACGCGCTCATGGTAATAACAGAATGGAACGAGTTTAGAGAACTGGATTTTGAAAAAGCTAAATCTTTAATGAAGTCACCCGTGATAATCGACGGCAGAAATATTTACGAAAAAGAAGAGATGGAAAAGTTAGGATTTACCTATATAAGTTTCGGAAGGTAGTTTAAAAAATATGTCGGAATTAGCAAATTTAAGTTCTTTCTTATAATATTTCAATAGGTTATGGGATTTACTTAAATTATTAATAGAAGTAATAAAACTAACGTACCAAACAGAATTCATGCGTATATTAATCACAGGTGGAGCGGGTTTTCTCGGGTCGCATTTAACCGACCGCTTGATTCAAGAAGGCTGCGAAGTTGTATCATTTGATAATTTAATTACGGGTAACATTAATAATATTGCCCATCTCATAAGCAATGAAAAATTTAAATTTATAAAATACGATGTTACCGAATATCTCTTTCTGGACGGAGATATCGATTGGATACTTCACTTTGCTTCACCTGCCAGTCCGATAGATTACATTGAGTTACCTATTCAGACGTTAAAAGTAGGCTCCTTAGGTACGCATAAGACACTCGGTCTTGCAACGAACAAAAAATCAAAATTTTTTCTGGCTTCCACTTCGGAGGTATACGGCGACCCCCGGGAGAATCCGCAAAAAGAGAATTACTGGGGAAATGTGAATCCGACGGGACCGCGCGGCGTTTATGACGAAGCAAAAAGGTTTGCCGAGGCATTGACCATGGCATATCACCGTGTTCATAACATTGATATGAGAATCGCACGGATATTTAATACATTCGGATCAAGGATGCGTCCGGATGACGGCAGGGTTGTACCTGCTTTTATTAATCAGGCATTGATAAACAAACCGCTAACCGTCTTTGGCACCGGGAAACAAACACGCAGTTTTTGTTATATCTCCGATATGGTCGAGGGGCTATTCAGATTGATGCAGTCGCCTGTCATTGAGCCGGTAAACCTCGGGAATCCTGAAGAGATGAATATAATTGAATTGGCAGAGATAATTATCGACCTGACAGGGAGTAAAAGCAAGCTTGTATTCAAACCGCTTCCCGTTGATGATCCCCGCGTGCGGTGTCCCGACATCGGTCGCGCTGAGAAAAAATTACAATGGAAACCAGTTGTATCGATAAAAGAAGGATTAAAGCGAACAATAGAGTATTTCGAGAAACAGCTTTAGGGGTCCGGATGAAAATATTAATGACAGGGGGTGCGGGATTTATAGGTTCTCACATTGTCGAGGCTCTTCTTGAACGCGGTCATACGGTTGATGTTGTGGATAATCTTTCTACAGGATCGGTTGATAACATTCCGGAGGGAGCAGAATTTTATCATTGTGCTTTCGACGATTCCAAAGTAAAGCGGCTGTTAAAAAAGAAATATGACATAATCAATCATCACGCAGCACAAATTGATCTGCGAAAGTCGGTAACAAATCCGGCAACAGACCTTAAGAATGATGTTGCAGCATCCGTCACCCTGTTCAAATGGGCTGTAGAGTCCGGAGTTCAATACATTATATTTGCTTCAAGCGGGGGTGCAATTTATGGCGAGCAGTCCGGCTCAGCAGAACCGGCAGATGAAAACCACCCGATAAATCCTGCTTCGCCGTACGGACTAAATAAATGGATAATAGAACGCTATTTGAACTACTTCCATATTCAATACGGTATCAGGTACTGCGCTCTCCGCTATGCAAATGTCTATGGTCCAAGGCAGAATCCGCTGTCTGAGGCGGGTGTGATAGCGATCTTTACAAATAGAATGCTGCGTAAAGAAGAAACAATTATCAACGGTTCGGGTGAACAGACCAGGGATTTTGTTTATATTTCCGACGTCGTTGATTCTAACCTGTCTGCCATTAAGCTGAGATATCACGGAGAAATAAATATCGGAACCGGAAAGGAAACTTCGGTAAATACTATTTTCACCATGCTGAAAGAAATGACGAAATCAACCACGAATGAAAAACACGGAGCTCCTAAAGAAGGTGAACAATTCAGGAGCGTTCTTTCATGTGAGAAAGCAAAAAACGAGTTACACTGGTCGCCTGAGGTTTCATTAACAGAAGGCTTAAAAAAGACTGTCGAATTTGAAATAAATAAATTGTAATAACCGATTAAAAATTATGCTCAGTATAAAGCTGTAGGCTGTCAGCTACCGGCTCCAGGACAAAAAAAGCTGACCCCCGGCTGCTGAAAGCTTGTAGTTGAGGAAGCCTACTAACCGGAAAGTATTATTTAACCGAGGCATGCGTATGAAACCCGGGAACGATGATATAACAGTGGACATATCGGCAGTGGTTCCACTTTATAATGAACGCGAATCGTTACCTGAACTGACAAATACCGTTAGAGAAAGCCTCCTCTCTACCGGCAGGTCTTTTGAAATGATTTTTATCGATGACGGCTCCACGGACGGTTCGTTCGAGGCTTTGCTGGATTTAAAGAAATCCGTTCCCGAGATGCGCATAATTCAATTACAGAAAAATCACGGTAAGTCTGCAGCATTATCAACCGGTTTTGCTTATGCCCGCGGTGAATTTGTTGTTACTATTGATGCCGACCTGCAGGATGATCCGAAAGAGATACCCGCTCTGTTAAAAAAACTTGATGAGGGTTATGACCTGGTCTCCGGATGGAAGAAGAACAGGCAAGACCCATTCAGTAAAAAAATAACGTCAAAGTTTTTCAATCTTGTTACCTCTTTTACAACGCGTACTTACCTGCACGACCATAATTGCGGGTTAAAGGCATACCGCAGAAGCGTCATTGAGCACCTGTTCATTTACGGTCAGCTTCACCGGTTTATGCCGTCTCTTGCACATTCTAACGGATTTAGAGTAACGGAAGTTGTTGTAACACATCACCAGCGTAAATACGGCAAAACGAAATATGGATTCTGGCGGTTTTTTGCAGGATTTTTTGACTTGTTAACGGTACTGTATTTGACTAAATTTACAACCAGACCGCTGCATCTGTTCGGATCAATAGGCTTGGTTTCTTTCCTGACGGGATTTTTTATAAACCTTCATCTTACGATTAGAAAGTACTTTTATCATGAAGGGGTCAGTAACAGACCCCTGCTATTTTTGGGTATCCTGCTTATTCTTATCGGGATTCAATCCTTCTCGCTCGGATTGTTAGCTGAAATGATAACAAATATCAGAAGTAGAGATAAAAAATACGTAATAAAAAACATATATGACTGAACCAAATGAAGCTGAAAAAAGAAGAATTGATAATTCTGCTTTTACTAAATGGGGAATATCTAAACCTGAATAATTAACAGTATATTTTCGAATACAGCATGGCAAAAAGTAAAAAGAAAAAGCCACAGGCACAACCTGCTAAGAGTGTTGATACCGGATATTTAACAGGGGGCATCGCATTTTTTATTATTGCAGTAATTGCCTTTTATAATTGCCGCAGTCTTTTCACAGCAACTTCCCAACAAAATTCGGCAAGATTAGTTATCTACGGCTTCCTGATTTTTCTGGCAGCGTTGACGGCATTCCGGTACTGTTTGAGTTCTGATAAATTTAAGTATTACCGTCATCTTGTAATCGGTACATTTGCCGGAATAGGCATTTATTACATAATGTCGGTCAGTTCCGCATGGTACTTCGGCGGTGACGCCGGTCATTATCTCGTTCTTACCAAGTCTCTTGCAACATTTCAGGGCTACAAGAATCTTCATATGATCGATCCCGTACTTGAAACGGGATACGGATTTGGCCTGCCGATAACTCTGGTGCCGGTTTACTGGTTGTTCGGCATGAATATCACCGCCATGAATGCGTGTATCGCACTTGTTTCAACAGGATTTATAATAGCTCTCTATTATTTGTTCCGTGATGAATTAGGCAAATATCTGGTACTATTGTTTCTCATAACGGTCAGCGTTAATTACTGGATTGTGTGGCATACCGGTGTAATAATGACGGAAATGCCGTTTTTCCTTTTCTTTACCCTGACTTTATTAGTTGTTAACAGGTATGCAAAAGACAGCAAGACATGGACCCGAAATATGGTACTGCTGGTATTATTAGCATTTTTATCCTACCAGGCTCGCGCTATCGGATTGGTGCTTTTCCCGACTGTTATTTTATATTTTCTCCTGAAGCATGAAAAAAGAAAAGCCTTAGCCTTCGGCTTATTATTTATGGTATTGTTTACCGTGTGGAATATTCGCGCCCAATATGCCGGCGGTTCAGTATATTTCAAATTTCTTGCGAAAGTAGTTACATTGGAAACCGGTTCAACAGCAGCTTTCGTTGAGGGAGAGGGATTTTTAAAAAACGTTTTCGTTAAACCGGTACGTGCAGCGGTGCACGGCGGGGAATTTCTCGTTCCGATGGTTTATTCGTACTTCGCTCCGGCAGCGGTTAAAAAATTTCTTTTTCACATTCTATATTTAATCGGAATGGTCGGACTGGGGTGGCACTTGTGGAAAAAACGGTATATCCTCGATTTTTGCGTGGTGATAATCTTTCCTGCGACTGCTATTTACGGAGGAGTACTATACCCATACCGCTGGTGGATGCCTTTCATTCCGTTTCTTCTGTATTATATCATGGCAGGATGGCGCGTTATTTCTCACTATATAACTGAGAAAACAAAAATAAATCTTGCACATAATATAATGAAAATTCTTTTAATATCCTTAATGGGATGGATACTTTCAGCCGGCTTGAAAGAATCCGATGTAATAATACAGAAAATGCATCCGAGCAGAGCGTACACGCCGCAAGGGGAGGCATACGTTGAAGCGGGGAAATGGGTAAAAGAGAACACTCCCCCGGAAGCGCTTGTTGCATCGAGACTAAACTACGAATTTTATCTTATATCAGGGCGCCGGGGCGAAAATTCAAGGGTTTGGGGTTATGATCCGTTTACAAATACCCCGGAGCAGCAGCAGCAGGTATTGACGGATATTAAAAAAATGTTAATCACATATGGCTTTGATTACTGGATATTAGACAATACACGGGAGGATTCTCGAGTCGTAATAAGTGTACTTGCTCAGAATCCCGATGAAACGAACAATATGTTTAAAATAGTATACTCCTATCCTCCACTGCGGAATACACTGGCGTATGTTTTGGAAGTGAACAAGGAATGGGTCAAAAAGGAAAAAGAAAGAAGGGGAATTAAATGAACAAGCCGTATTTTGTGCACGAGAAAGCAATTGTGGAATCCGATAAAATTGGTGAAGGAACGCGTATCTGGGCATTCACACACGTGCTCAAAGGAGCTCAAATAGGCTCAAACTGCAATATATGCGAGGGCTGCTTTATCGAGTCTCACGCCGTAATTGGGAATAACGTAACTATAAAAAATAACATATCAGTCTGGGACAAGGTTACTATTGAAGATAACTGTTTTTTGGGTCCCAACGTGGTTCTGACCAACGACATGAAACCCCGAATCGGTTTTAAAAAAGGGCTCGAGGATTTTGTACCGACACTTATAAAAAAAGGCGCTACTATCGGCGCAAATGCAACTATTGTATGCGGTAATGTCATTGGCGAG
>LJUD01000218.1 GCA_001304035.1 bacterium SM23_31
ACGGCGCTCCTTTTAGACAGCGGTGCATCGTCTAAAAAAATGCAGATGTCGGCTTTAAAAATTTTATCAAAATATGAAAGCCCGGGAAGATACTCCGGTTTCCGGATTGTAACTATCATCTTGAGAATTTCTATTGGTCACTTTAACAAAAATATATCTGCGATAACACCAAAGTGAGCTAAGTTATAAAAAAACATAATAACCGTCTGCGAACTCTGCGCCATTTCTGCAACTTCTGCGGTGAAATATTTTGCATAAACAATATACGGTTTTCAAAGTTCAAACTCAATTTTTACTTTCATATTATTGTATTTAGCCTGTATTGCTATTGACCTCGAAATTCGTACTTTTCTAAATTCTAATATTTTACTTGATAATATATTATAATTCCAATATATTATAAAATTAAGCATTTCCATCATACCCAAATTAATTTTATGAAAAATTGAGGGATTGACAATGTACAAACACAGCAGTACATTTCAACTTTTTCTGTCAAAGGGAATTATTGCACTATTGATTGCATCATTATTCGTTTTATCCGGTGTATCCTTTGTATACGCACAGGAACCCGGAAGCGAATGGGTATCGTTTACGCTGAGGAGGGTTAATCTTCGAGAGGCTCCAACCATTCGCAGCTACGTTAAAACCGTTCTCGATGAAGGCACCCCTGTTCACATATTTGATGAGGTTCAAGGTTTAGATGATGAAGTTTCGGGATGGATGCACGTTTATGTAAGTGAGGGAGACAGCGGATGGATTTCAAAAGATTTTATTGTATCAAAAGATGCGTTGGAAAATATAAAAACCGCACTCATGCAATCACTAATCCTCCCGCAGCAAGTTTTTGAAAGATCTACTTCTGTCGGAAAAGAAGAAATCCCTGAGACCGTTATTCCGGATTTTACTGAAGAGAAAGAACCTAAAATTCCCGGAGAAAAAGAAAGTGAAACCTCCAAACAATCCGGGGAAGATGAACAGGGAAGTTCATTTTTCGATGTGTTTTTTCAATTTTTATTCGTGGTATCCGTAATTGCAAACATTGTTTTCCTCTATTTAATTATATCTTATAACAAAGCCGGCAGACTATTGTCCGATGCCGATACATTACAAAAAGAATATCAATTATTAATGAATGCGAACAAGGAATTAGATAACCGGATCCACTTTGCAGAAAAGAAATACTCGGACCTTGAAAAAACCCTTTCGAAAAAAGAAAAAGGCTTGCAGTCACAGAAAGAATTGCAGCAGGAAGAGTTGACGAAATTGAGGGATGACTACAATCAACTCTATGAGACTCACAGCCAATTTGTAACAACTAATAAATCAAAAGATGAGCAGATTGAAAAATTAACTCAAGAGAATAATAATTTACTCAAAGAATTAGAAAACATTCATGAAAATCTTAACAAATCAACAGAAAATATCCAACAGCAAGCTGTTAAATTCACAATGACCGAGCAGACGCACAAGGAGAAGCTGATTTCAAAAGATGACGAAATTCAGCGTCTCCAAAGACAAAGTGATGAACTGCAGCAATCAAAAGAACAGCTGCAAAAAGAGTTTTTGGAAAAAACCGACGGTCTCAAAAAAGAAAATGCGTCATTGCAGGCAAAAATCCAGGAGGTGGAAATTACGCTTGCAGAAAAAAACAAATCAATCAATGAGGAAATTACTCAGGCAAAAATTGATTTAGAAACATCACTCGAAAAACAATCTAATGAGCGTTTGACCGAAGTTCAAAAGACGCAGGAGGAAAAATATTCACAAGAGATTGAAGCTGTAAAAGTAATGATGGAAAAAGAGAAGGCATCCCTTATTGAAAACAACAAAGATTTGCAGCAAAAGTTCAAAGCCATCGAGACAAAATATATCGAGGAGAAAAAAGAACGGCAGGAACTTGAAGCCCAAACCGATAAATTTGAAAAACCAGAAACTTCCGTAGAAGCCGCATTTGAGGATTTGCAAAAAGAATATGACGCATTAGTATCATCTTATGAAGAAGCGCAACAGCAATTAAAAGACGCTCAAACAGCGCGGGAGGCTGAGCGGGAGCTTATTAGTAAGACTGTTATTTCCGAAGCAGAAGACGAGCGCACAATACCGGAACAAAAAGCCGGATTGAAAGCTGCCGGGAAAGCGGTTGAAACTCCTGAAAAAGTTATACAACCTCAGCCGGCACCGGCAGATACCGGTCGGCAAGAAGAATATGCACGGAGTTTGTTCAAGAAATTGCGCCAGCTATAAATATTTAACTATTAAGAGAAATGGTGGACATTATTGGAAGATTTATCTAAAAAATCTGACTCTGACCACATTCCGCCAGATAAGCCGGAACTTTTTCTTTCTAAGGCTGATTCACCAAAGCCGGAAAGCGAAAAGCAATCCGGGAGCGCAAAAACTAATTTTCTCATCGGCGAATCCCGGAGTAATTCAGAAACAGAACCTGCGCACAACAGCCTTAGATTAACCAGATTTGCGAGAGAAATTAAGCGTATTGTGCAAGAGTTAATCTTGATAAACGAACCGGATCATTCCCAACATCACAATTTACCATTATCCGCAATAAAACAGGCACCTCATAGTACAACTGCATATTCTCAACAGCCAAAACCTAAAGAGCGGTCTCATGGTAAACATAATAAAAATAAGCGTATTGAACCTCCTGCAATACTTGAACCCGGCGGCGAACCCGAAGTGCCGAAGGATATCATGGAAAGGTCGTTCAAAAATCCTAATTTTTTTTCATCGCATTTACTAAAGCACCGGTCTAAAAGTATGGAGGACGAATCACCCGTTCGTCCCGTTGAACGGGAACAGGAAAGGATTAATCCCGGTTCAGAATTACAAACCGATAGCGAACCAAAAACAACATCAGACGATAGAACCGGACAGGAAGTCCAGGTGACTTTTCTCGACTTTGCGGAAACACCTCATTTGAAAAATCCGCCTTTGATAGAAAAGAATAATGATCTAAAAACTCATGGGAATCCGGTTTCCGAAGAAGCGGATAAAAACTGTCACGATAACGCAGCAGATTCAGCCGTCAATAGCTCCGATCAACGTCCTCATCAAAAACCCATGAGACCCGCAGAATCGTTATTGCACAAACTAAGCCGGGAAACCGGCAGCGGTAATAGAAAACATAATACTTATTAAAAATTGCTATTATTTTATTAAACCTGCCGTTATATAAAATAATACGGACTTTACCTGTAAAATGGAGTTCATCCGGGTTATGTTAATTTATTTTGCATTTCAGTCTATTAATTAGTAAAATTAAAAAATATAAGCACGGCACACATTTATTTTCAAAACTTCGGCAGATGACAAATAACCTTTATAAAAATATTTATCCGGCATTGCTTTTTCTCGTTTTGTGCATTTGCGCTTTTCATACTGCCTTTCCTGAGCGTGTGTACGGTCTTCAAACTCCACAAAGAGCGACGCTCCATTGGGGGGAATTACACGAGAAAATTCAAACGCTTAATCCGTTAGAGAAGGGGACAAATGAAGAGCGGTATTTGCAGGAGCTTATTTACGGTGAACCTTTATTCTATTATGATTCTTATAATGAGAGAGTAAATAACGGAATCGTAGAGAATTTTGGTATTTTTTCACCCGATTCGCTAATATGGATTCTGAGTATAAAGGAAGGTATTACTTTTCACGATAATACATCTCTTACATCAGAGGACATTAAATTTAGTATAAATTTATACAAGCAATATACTTCAAAAAATAATATATCATACAATCTACAATTAGACAGGCTTCAAGAAATTCAAATAGTAAGTCCCGGATTTTTTGAAATATATTTACATGATAATGTTGAAGATTTATCACTCATGCTTGCCGATATCCCTATTCTGTCTCTTAAATATTATGGAGGTGAAACATACGAACAAACAATTCAAAACGTTTCGGATAAACAGCCGTGCGGATATGGAGCATTCAAAGTAATAAGTTTTTACAGGGATAGCCTCATAATTCTTGACCGGCACTTCTCTTATCACCAGGGAGCTCCTGAGTTTGAACGAATAAATTTAAAACTGTTTTCTACATCCGACCAGATTAAATCGGATTTTGGAACCGGTAAGCTCGATTTTATACAAATAAATGATTTTCGTGACAGGCGTGAGATCAGCAAGGCGGACACCAATTTCCTGATAATTAGCGTTCCTACTAAATTTTCTACAATGTATTGTATCAATTTTAACAGTGATGATCCAATTCTAACTGATGAAAACGTTAGAGAGGCACTGAACATGGCACTTTCCAAGAACTTATATCACATGTCGAATCCTCAGTTTAATGTGCGTTCAAATGCGTTTGGTCCTCTTCCCGAGTCATCATGGGCGTTCTTTAAAGACCTGGAAAAATCCGGATATAATCCCGTTGGAGCAAAAGACGAATTACGCCGCAGAGGATGGAAAGATTCCGACGGTGACGGCATTATTGAAAAACAAGAAAAGAACTTATCATTAGAGCTATTGTATCCCGAAAGGGATAAATACATTGAGAAACTAATTCAATATATTCGCCTTGATCTAAATAAAGTCGGCGTGGAAATAGAACCTTTGTCATTATCATATTCCGAATTGTCGGAGCGGATACGCAAAAAAGATTTTCAGATGGCTCTCGATCATTTTCAGTATTATCCAAAAGATATTATACGAACATTTTATGATTTTTTTTGTTATACAGGCTCGACCTTTTCCCGCAGCCGGTTAGGTGCGGATGATGCACAGGCAATCCGCCAACTGGGACGGGCAGCACGGTATAAGCACCAGGAAGATGCAGAAGAAATCTTTAAATTAATTCAAGACTTATATAGAAAGTCATACACATGCAATGCGTTATCCTATCAGCATCACCAATACTTTGCGGTCAATCGTCGTAATGTTAACAATTTCATGAGGGGGAACAGGTTGCTTTCCCCTGCATCCTGGAAACCTGTTAAATAATACTGATAAATAAACAATGATTACATTTTTTAAGAAAATACTGCCAAAACATCTTTTTAATAAGATAGTAACCCAGTTTATATTTTCTTACATATTTCTCGTTTCGCTGTCTATTGCGCTTGTGGGATTCCTTCTCCTTACAGAAACGAATAATTTTATAAAAAAATCCGTGTCGGAGAATCAACTCGAGATTGCAAGAAGATCAGCCGAAAGAATCTATTATTTTGTACACAATACCTTTAACAATCTCTTATATGCTGCAACGACAAATGAAATTAATGAAATGCAGCCCTTCAGACAGCAAAGAATCCTGGACGAACTGCAAATTAATAACGACTTTTACCGGAAAATCTTTATCGTCGATACAACAGGATGTATTATATCAACTACTGAAATAGGCGCAAAAAATACTCGCTTTGAAGAGACGGAAATTTATAATAGTGCTTCACAGGTAAGCCAATACATTTCACCGGTCAATATTAAGGGTGACCGCCTTGTTATTACGATATCGAGACGTATAATGCAATTTGACCGGTACGTAGGTATTCTGGCGGCTGAAGTTGACATAAGCTTTACATGGGAGCTGGTAGACAGCTTATCGTACAACGTTCCCGGCGGATTAGTATTTATCGTTTCCGATAAAGGAAAAGTAATTGCACATCCGAACAGGACGTTAATATACAATAACGAAGATTTTTCCGATTTACCTTTTATGGAACATTTATTGTCTTATAATGAGGGAACACAT
>LJUD01000219.1 GCA_001304035.1 bacterium SM23_31
CCCATCCAATATATGTCTTGGTCTATCATTCTTGCTTTCATTGTGAATTGCCCTCCTTTTGTCCAAATTCGTTTGTTTCAACTGAGTGGTTTATTGGAATTGCGCAAAACCTGCCCCGGATGCTCGGGATTGACAAATAAAACTTTATTATACTGGAGAATTCAATTATATAAAAGTATAACAATAAACATGCCCTGAAAATATCCCGAAAATTGAATGTTTTTGATGTTTATTAACTACCCGGCTAATTACTGATCCAATTATTTTAAATTATTTATTATAATGTGCGGAATTTTTCTACCGGCTGCGAATGATATTCATTCATAACGTGAATAGTATACAAGAGCGTTTCCGGAAATGCAAGTGTTTTATGCATATTCCAATAGTCTTTCTCTGCGGACATGAAGTTCGGCTTGTGAACCATCAAGCACGGACAATAAACATAGTCCGGCGATTAAAATAGTGAGTTAATATTGTGGTAAATTTTCTATTGCGGAATAATATGGTAAATAATAAAGCTGAATATTGACACCGGGTACGCATTAATATGATAAATCCTTTTACATACTTATACGATGAAAAATAATCGAAACTTAGCTGAGGAATTTTTCCCTTTTCTGGAGGTTTAAGAGCCCGAATAACACTGCAATTATGGTGCCGGCACACAGGTACAACCTGTTATCTGCGACTGTTTTTTCCCATGCTGTTTCGCTGAAATTAATGGGCATATCAAAAGGATTAATAAATATGTCGAATTGCGGGAATTCCTGGAACATTTCCCTGCCTATCCAGAAAATAATACCAATAATCAGTATAACCACTGCAGTCCCGTTTCCGTCTCTGATAATGGTAGAAACTGCAAAAGAGAGGCATCCAAAAAACACGATAGGTATGATAAGGTGGGGAACCATTTGTGTAATCGGCACTGCGGTTAACGCAAATGATGTAAATAAACCAATCAGCGTCAGGATTATAAAAGTAAAGAAGAATATCAGGATCAGTCTGACAAGCTGAACTTTATAGCGGTAATTCGGAATGCCGAAGATGAGTTCGAGCGTCCGATTATCGACGTCATTTTGAATCCCAAACGTAATAGGATAGAATACGATGAGCATGCCGGGGATGAAAAGCAGCCAGAAAATGTTTGCTTCGCTCAGATAGGCATCGGCGTTCGTCAGATAGATACCGGTAAGGAATATATATACGGCAAGAGTGGCGATTAAAAAATAGATGAATTTTCCGGAGAAAATCACCTTGGTATTGTAATAAGCCGACCGTCGCACCGCCGTAGAGAAATTCTTAACATTTTTCATAAACTTCATTTTCGTCATCCTGTCATTACAGAGTCTTCTTTAATGTTGACCGCTTGTTTACTACCGAGCAGCCAGAGATACGCATCTTCCATCGTCGGTTCCGCGGGCACTGCCTCCGGGTGTGGTTTTTCTGAGGAAAGACACCTGATCCTGATAGTGTCTTTTACCCGCATGTGATAGACAATCCATAACGTATTCTGCAGACGTTCAAACTCCTTCAGATTGGTAAAGAACTGCCATACTTTTCCGTGAGCAGCTTGTGTCATATTCTGCGGGTCGCCGGCAAAATACAACTCCCCCTTATTCAGGACTGCTACCTTGTTGCACGAAGTCGAAATATCCTCAATTATATGGGTGGAGAACACAACGATGCATTTCCGGCTTAATTCCACCATCAAATTCCTGAAACGGATGCGCTCGCGGGGATCGAGACCCGCGGTCGGTTCATCAACCACCAGGATTTTTGGCAGGCTGAGCAGGGTCATCGCTATCCCGAGCCGCTGTTTCATGCCGCCTGAAAAAGTTTTTATCTTCCGTTTTTGAAATTCGTCTATATGAACCGCCTTTAAGGCATGCTGAACAGCCGCTTCCCGTTTTTCAGTGTCATAAATGTCCTTTAACAGAGCCATGTAGTCAAGGAACTCCCATGCGGTCATGTTTTCGTAGAAACCGAATTCCTGAGGAAGAAACCCGATAAGCCCCTGCAGTTCCTCCCGTTTTTCCGCAAGGTCTATGTCGTTAAGGGTTGCGGTGCCTCGGCTTTTATCCAGAATTCCGCACAGGATACGCATGAGCGTCGTTTTACCGGCGCCGTTGGGTCCGAGCAGCCCGAACATTCCGTGCCCGATGTTCAACGAGACAGGGGAGAGTGCCTTAAACGGAACCTTTTGCACGCCTGCAATGAACACAAACCTGATAATTCGGGAGATCGTGCGTCTAAGCCGGACGATTCGTCCGGTTATCGGCATGGGTTTTACGGTTCTGGTCCGCAGTGCTCTCGAAACAAGGCCATAAGCGAGTGCCCCGTACCAGGCGATACCGATAAAAATTATTACTCGTGGCTCAAAGTAATAGTAGTAAAATATACCAAGGCTTAAAGCGGGAAAGCCTGATAAATAACCGGCAATGATGGTATTTTTATATCTATTCCATCGCAGTTGTCCGGTTTGCGCATGCTTTACCCTGCAGTATTTCAAGACAGGATGCAGGAGAACGAACAAATACCAGTACATGATCAGAGACAGAACAAACAACCACGCCAGGCTTTGAACATAAAAGTAAATAAAATAGATAAGGAATCCGAGGATCGGTATCTGCCACGTGTAATGCCCGAAGTCCCTGCGCGTAAACCGGTAGTTACGCAGGTCGCGGTGCATCTCGATTCGCTTTCCTTTGTTCCATTCGCGGATAAAACGCCCCGGCGCATCGTACACCTTGACAATCTTGCGGATGTTCAGTTTTAGGGGAGCGCCCTCCTCGAAATAGGAGCTTTGCGCACGCCGGAGACTTACCGTAATGAACCAGGTGATTCCCGGAATGGCTGCGGCGGCGATGATAAAATACGCTAATTTCCAGAGGAAGGAAGCATCGCTGAAATAAATGTACACGCAGGCGATGCCGAAGGCTGAAAGCTGTTTCAGCTTTGATTTTGTACTGAGATTATTGAACCATGCAAGGACATTTTCCAAGCCGGAAAAAACCGCAGGGACAAAAATTAGGGTGAACATCGTGCTTACAGACAATCCGCCTATGACCGTGATGGCAAAAGGAGCGCCGATGCGCGACACATATTCCGCGCGTCCCATGGCAAGCGGTATCATCGCCACAACCGTGGTGATTGCCGTAATCAGAATGGGGCGGATGCGCGCTCTGCCCGCTGCGAGGATAGCACGCGTTCGCCTGAATCCCTGACGTTGAAGAACGTTGGTGTAATCAATGAGAATAATGCTGTTATTCACCACAACGCCGAGCAATATCAAAAAACCGATGAGTGAATTTGCATTCAACAGTGAATTGCCGGTCAGAATCAGCGCCCAAAGCGAGCCGATCGTCGCCAGCGGTATGGTGAACATCATGACGAAAGGTTTCGCAAACGACTGAAAAACCGACGCAAGAATCATATAAATCAATAAAAACGCAGCAGCAATGAGAAAATAGAATTCCTCGAATTCCGATACATCCTTGACTATTTCCACGGCTACATCCGGAGGAATGTATAACGAGCCGATCGTTTCGGCGACTTCGCTCCGCGCCGCCTCGAGCAGCGGTTTTGAATCATTGACCTCAGATGTAAAGCTATACGTAACTTCTATCCGCTTTTGCTGGTCGATCCGGTTGATGTTGGAAATGCCGTAGGTGTAGACTATCCGGCTGAACTGGTCAAGCGGAACCACCGCGTTAGACTGGCTGGTCACCTGAAGATTACGCACGTCGTCGATGGTTAATTCATGTTCTTCGATCGTCTCGTTGCGGATGATAATGTCGTATTCTTCTGCGCCCTGTTTATAAGAGACTTCCGCCGATACCTCCCGCTGAAAAGAGGAAAGCTCCGAACTGACGGCGATAAGCGTGATTTCATTACGGCTCATAACATCCTTGTCAAACAGGAGGTGGATTTCGGGTTGGCTGCGGGGCACACTCACCCGGACACTGTTTATGCTTTCCAGCTCATTCAGATTGTATTCGATGTTATCGGCGACATCCTGCATCAATGTAAAAACGTTGCCCTTTACAAGGAGCCGTTCCTGCTGTGTTCCGATGCCGAACATTCTCTCGAATGACGCCACGGAGGTTCTTCCGCCGCCGCTGGTGTAACGGCTGCTCGCACTTGCCTCGCTCAAATTCACTTCCGCAAGGGTGAAGTCTTTAATCTGATCGTCAATAAGCTCCTTGATATCCGCTACCGACCTGCCCAACAATTTTTCGAAATCATCCTTCAGTACTATTGTAATGGTTGCTTCTTCCGCATATATCGTGCTTATCCGTTCGTAGATTTCTTCGATATCGGCAATGAGGCTTTCAAGCTGGTAGACTATATCGCTCGATGCATCAAGCGTCGACCCGCCCGGCATGGTCGCATAGAGGGTGAACTGGTTCAACTCGACTTCTTCCGGCACGTCCCGGCTAAGTTTCAGGCAGAGACTGACGCTGATAAAAAAAAGGACAACCGCGATCAGAATCGTTGTGGCAGGGAAACGTATCGCTGATTTCAGAAGAAGCATATAAAGCTGCATCAGCCGGTTGTCACGGGAGATTTTTTCGAAACTGCGCAGTTTTTTATGGGCACGTTTGATCAGCGCGTGGGTCAAGGTAGGAATGAGGAGCAGAGCAGCCAACAAGGACACCATTAATGTTGAAATAATGGATATGCCGACATGCCTGCCGATAAGTTTTATCATATAGTCGGAGGAAAACACGAACGGCACGAAAACGGTAACGGTTGTCAGCGTCGCCGCAACAATCGACCGCCAGACCTCGTGCGTTCCTATAACTACCGCTGTTTCTTTATTACGGCCAAGCGTCAAATGACGGTGGATATTTTCAAGCACAACGACGCTGTTGTCGAGAAGCATACCGATTGCGAGAACCATACCGATCAACGTCAAGCTGTTTAAGGTTATACCGAACGCATAAAACAGGTTTAACGACACGAAAATCGACACCGGGATCGAGAGCATGACGGTTACAACCAGCCGCAGGTTGCGCATGAAAAACCACAAAATGATCACGGCTAATAAACCGCCGGTCACCGCAAGCCACACCAAAAGATCAATGTTTTGCTCCATCTCCTCGGCTTCATCGCTCTGGATGACTATCTCGACATCCTGAAATTTAAGCCGCCGGTTGAGACGGTCGATCACGCCCCGGGTTATATGCGACAACTCGATCAAATTGACCTGCGCATCACGCGACATTTGAATGGTGACCGCATCTTTTCCATTGACCCGGCTTATCGATTCCTGCTCTTTGGTGCCGAATACGATGTCGGCAACGTCCCTCAAGTAAACAGGTCCTGTTTGGTTTACGACAATATCCTCCAGATCAAGAATATCCACGTAATCTGAGACGACGTTGATAAAGTAGTGGAGATCCTTCTCGTATGCGTGCCCGACAAAGGTTTTCTGCTCGGTGTTTTGTCTTATAAGCGAGCTTATCCGCGAGGGTGTTATATTGTATGCCCTGACCGCATCGTCATTGAGGATAATTTCGACCGCTTTTACCTGCCCGCCGGTAACCGTGACGGTTGAAACGCCGTCAATACTTTCGAGTTCATCGAAAATATAGCGGTCGATGACCGACCGCACCCGTTCCAGCCCGCCGCTCCCGCGAACCTGGAGACGCATGAACGTATTGGATTGACGCTCGGTGTCGGTTTGTGAGAGTCGAACGC
>LJUD01000220.1 GCA_001304035.1 bacterium SM23_31
ATAAGACACGCCAACAGTACCGGATAGATGCTCAGAGTGATTCGTTGAATATTATGCGGCAGCAGCTTGAAGACCGGCCAACTTATACCACACCAAAGGGCAGAACTGTATACGGCGGCGGCGGGATTACTCCCGATATAGAAATCAGTATGAGAGAGTACAATCTTCTTTCCTGGATGGACCTGAGCAATAACAATCCAAACGATGACCCGTTTTTCCGCTATGCACAAGAATATGCGGTAAAAAACGCTAATAAATGGGATAATGCCGACGATTTTGTAAAGGGATATAAACTGGAAGGTGCCGAATTAGATAACTTTATAAAATTTCTAAAAGATAACAATATTAATTTCAATGAACAGATATTGAGGGATGAACCAACCGATCTAAATGAGTTCTGGATAAGGAGATATATTGCTGAATTTTTATGGGGTAATATAGGCTATAGTAAATCGGAAGCTGTGGATGATAACGTACTGTCTGAAGCACTCAAATACTTTCCGGAAGCGGAAAAACTTGTAAAAAATTAAATGATCGCAATTTTAAATTAAGGGAGAGCCTAGCTCTCCCTTTTTTATTTCTCTCAAAGCCGGACTACGAAGCGGTCACCGGGTGAAAATACGCAAAGACAGGCGTACTGTAGGGAAAGGTCAAACCTTCCCCTTTTTTATACCGGAAAAGCGCTATTGAAACAATAAAATATATTACGCCGGTGTTGCCGTCATTACACATTAAATCTGAAGTGAATTACGTCGCCTTCCTGAACGATATATTCTTTTCCTTCCAGTCTGAAACAGCCTTTCTCTCTGCATTTGGCAACATTCCCGTATCTCACAAGTTCATCATACGAGACAACTTCAGCACGTATGAATCCCCGTTCCATATCGGTATGAATGGTTCCCGCCGCCTTTTGCGCCGACATTCCCGCAGGGATAATCCAGCTCTGTGCCGCTGCCTTTGCCGCTGTCAAGAATTGAATGAGATTCGCTGTTTTCATCAGTAGTTCAGCAACAAGCTTCACTGCATGGATTTCTATGCCGAGCTCTTTCCTGAATTCATCACGTTCATCATCATCTTCTAATGTAAGAAGCTCTCTTTCTTCCTGGCAGCTTATCGCATCGAAGGTCTGCTTTTGTGCAGGGAAATGTTCTTCAAACCGGGTAATCCAGTTTCCCCGGTTCGGGATTTCACCATCATCGATATTAATTATAGTAATTCTGGGCTTTATCGTAAGAAACTGGAATCCCCTCAAGAGCTTTTCGTTAACCGTGTCTAAATCGAGTACGCTCAGCGGTTCTTCTTTTTCGAGCGTTTCACGACAGCGCCGGAGCAGTTCGGGTTCTCCCGGCTGATAAAAATCACGCACCTTATGTTTCATTTTTTCAATGCGCTCGATTCGGTTTTCAACAATTGCGAGGTCTACAAGAAGCAGTTCAGCATCGAGTGCACTTTTTTCACCCAAGGCGTCAATTCCTTCCTGTGCAAAAGGAACTGCAGGATTGGTAAACTGGCGCACAATTTGGATAAGGATGTCACAATTTTTTACTTCCTCAAGTATGGCGGTCGACCCGGTTTCTGCAGAATTTTTGATCATCCCCAACGGCGGAAAATCGAGCAGCTCAAATGACGGGTGAACCCGGTTTTTTGTTTCAAAACATTTTTGTAAAAAGTCAAGCCGTTCATCTTCGACAGCCATTACACCGTGTCTGCTTGTGCCGGATTGTTCATAAGCGGCGGAAATATGGCTTGAAAGAATATCAAACAAGGTCGATTTCCCGGCATTTTTTAATCCGATAATGCCTATTTGCATTTGAGTAATTTCTCCTGTAATTTTTATTTATCAACTTAGTGACAATCCGTGGAATGAAGGTTCGGCAGAAAAAGTTAATCCATCGGATTCGGAACGCATTAACCGCCTGTAACCGACATACGCGATCATAGCCGCATTATCGGTACAGAATTGGGAAGAAGGAATATAGAGCTCGATTCCCTTGCTTTCGGTACGGGCGGTCATCTGGATTTTTAATGCACTGTTTGATGCGACGCCTCCGCCCAGAACGATCCGCGGGACTTTTAATTCATGTGCAGCACGAAAGGTCTTTTCAACCAACGTGTCTACGGCTGCTTTTTGAAAACTCGCCGCTATGTCAGCTTTGTGGGATTCGATTTCATCCGGATGCAGGCTGTTTAAAAAATACAGCACTGCCGTTTTTAATCCGCTATAACTGAAGTTATAGTTATTGTTTTTCAAAGCAGGACGTGGAAAATGATGGTACTCCGGATTCCCGGAACGGCTTAATTTATCAATAACCGGACCGCCCGGATATCCCATACCAAGCATCTTTGCGGCTTTGTCGAATGCTTCGCCTACAGCGTCGTCGAATGTTTGACCGAGAAGGGTATATTTGCCAAAATCGTGAACCAGCCAGAGCTGTGTATGCCCGCCGGAGATTATTAATCCTATAAACGGGGATTTAAGCTCAGGATATTCAAATACCGGCGCCCATAGATGCCCCTCGATGTGATTTACACCGATTATGGGTATATTCCGTGCAAATGCAGCAGCTTTAGCGAATGATATTCCTATTAACAGAGACCCGACCAGACCGGGGCCCCTCGTTACCGCAATGCCGTCGATCTGATCCCAGCCGACACCCGCTTTATTAAAAGCCTCCTCGACCAGAGGAACAATGAAGCTCAAATGCTCCCGTGAAGCCAGTTCCGGGACAACGCCGCCGTACCGTTTATGAATTTCCTGAGTATTGATGACATTTGCCAGCAAACGTTTGCCGTCGTAAACAGCGGCGGCTGTCTCATCGCATGAAGTCTCAATACCTAAAACAATCATTTCAATGTAACTTATTAATAAACAAGATATAAGATTTTTTTATAACCCGAAAAATTCTCTCTCCCTGAACACTCGGGGGAATGACATTATCGGAATTTAACCAGACATTCAATGATTAAAGTTAATAAAGTAATTTGTTACCTTCAACAAAAAAAGAACTGACAAAAACAAAAAAACGAAAAGCAAAATAAAGCCGTGCCGGACGTGAAGGAATGCGATGAGAATATAATATTTAAAATATAAATCTTTTTGAAATTTAATATATTTGAATAACTAATCCCGTCAAGCGGGACAAAGACCGCTGAGAAAAAATAATAGACTCGTAGAGTAATAAATTGATATTACTTCTATTTCTCAACAATTTTGTATTCATAGACGCACATTTCTATACCTGTGTCAATTATGTAAAGCATGTCTCCATATATGCGTATTTTCCCTAAATCAGGTTGAGGAATAGAACCGAGCAGTACGCCGTCTTGATTGAATATTTCGAGGTTAAAATATTTTGAATCCCAGTTATTATAACCCATATCAAGCACAGTATTTGCAGTAGAAATCCATATCCTCCCTTTTGAATCACATGTGAGACTCATGGATACATCGGTAGTCTCTCGTCCATTTTTTGGATTTTCATTAACTTTAAAATTGAGTGGACGGTCAAATCGAAGTTCTAATGTAAGGTCAGAGCTATATTTTTCAATAACATTTAAGCACGTGTAGGCGCTAAAAATAATGTTTTCATTGTCAATATCGAATACAACACGGTTCATAAGAACATTAGCCGCGTCAGCCTCATTAGTATTACTGAATATTCTAAACTTATTTCCGAATCCCTTGGCTGTTTCTTTTTCCGGATCAAGAACAGACAAAATATGCTTATCCAAAGGCATTTTAGGAAGACCAACGGGTATTGGATTCTGAAATATTAATTCGCCGGATGAAAATACACGGTATCCTAAACCGGATCCACTTAATCGAACTTGGTTTACATATTTTCCTTCTGTAGAAAAAATATGGATTAATTCTCTCATAATGTCAAAAATATATAAATCGTTATTTACGCCAAGATTCATATCATAAAGTGCACCTCCAAATTCTCCGGGTCCTGGACCTTTTCTACCTAACGATTTCATAAATTCCCCGTTACGGTTATATTTTTGAACACGGAAATTGCCGGAATCTAAAATGAAAACATTACCTTCGTTATCCCGTACAACATCAGAAGGATTAAAAAGTTGGAAGTTTTCATCTAATGTTTCCAGGTCACCAATCTTTTGTACAAACTCAAGCGCAACTTTGAGTGTGTCGCCCCACAGCGGGGCGTGGTTATGCACGTACTTCACGCCGTCTTTGTAATCTATGGTGTAGGGCTTGTCGGATGTGCCGCAGAAAAATAATAATATAAGTAAAAACAGAATGCAAGGAATGTATTTCGATTGCACAGTAACCTCACAATTAATTGTTTTTTTAGGTCACATACCTATTTATCCACAATTTTGTATTAGCAGACGCACATGCTCACTTAATCGTCAACAAAATATATAACTGCCAAAAATACGGATTGTATAGAAAAAGAAGTTAAAAAGTATCTTGCAGGGCAAAACGCCGTCCTGATTATATACTTCAACTATAATCAAATCGGCAGGTGAATTATCCATACTTCTTTCATCCTTCACCGGTTGTCATATACAAGTTGGAATCCATACTCTTCCATGATTATTAAACGCAAGTCCTTTCACAGAAACCTTAATTGAAATCGGTATAAAATACATCTATTATATTTACTCTTATGTTAATTTGCTCAGTCCATTGTTTATATACAATCATCATTTTGACAGGTTCAGCTTTATCCGGAGGAGTTGTTCGTTATATGCAGGAATTTCCCCGTTAGAGAGGTGTACGGCTTGTTCAAAAGCCTTAACCGATTCATTATAATTTTCAAGCTTTGAATAAACCAGACCAAGAGTAAACCAGTATTCGTGTTTTTGCATCCTGCCGACAGCCAGCCGGGCAGACGCCAACGCGCTTTGAAAATTTACATTTTGCAGTACCCAGAACCGTGCGTAGTCGTGGTGGGCTTCCGTATCATTGGAAAATTGTTCTATAAATCCTGGACCATAAACGGAAAGCGCTTGTAAAACATCACCGCGCAACGCAAGAACCGCTGCCTTAAGACGGGCAGCCCGGTAACCGGTCTTCTCGATAGATTCATACAAATTTGATGCAATGTTTATTCCCCAGTCGATCCGGCTTTTTGTTGCCAGACAATAATCCACAAACTGCTTTCCAAGCTCAAAACTGCCGGGATAGTCGTTCATTGCCCGTTCGAAAAATAGACCGGCTTTTTCGGATTGAGGCCCTGTTGAATAAATACCAGCCAGAAATTTATAAACACTTAAGGAAAATTTAATACCGGGAAACTCATGAAAATACTTCAACAGGTCCGCCCTGCCTGACCTGTTTAAAATAGTTCGTATTGAATACTGCGTATCATCGTATATATTTGTATGAGAACTGCTTTCGCTTTTCACAATTTTTATTGTTTTAGCTGAATCTGCACGTTCGAGAATTTTTTTACCTGTGCGAACAACACCTTCAAGCTCACCCCTTTGAATATACTTCTTAAACAGTTTATACGTTATTTCGAGATCAGCGGGGTCTTTTTCGTGTGCGGCACGCAATTTCGCAAACGCACCAATACCGTTCCCGGTTTCCTTTATAAACTGCAGGAAATACTCTTTATCTCCCGAAATATTTATAATCCTGTCGATTTCGGTACCGTCGGATTTAACGATTAGCAGTGTCGGAATGTGTTTAATTGTGTAATACTCAGTTAATTTCCGGGTTTCA
>LJUD01000221.1 GCA_001304035.1 bacterium SM23_31
TAATTGATCATATAATTTTGAATTGTTTTCATTTGAAGTCGAAAAATTACTTAAATGCTGTAACATTGCTTCATTTTTAAAGATACGTTGATGAGATATATTTTAACCGGACACTATTGATTGAATGTAATGAAGAACTGATAACTTACATAGGAGATGGATCATGAAACGCTTTTTATTACTGAGTATTGTGCTTGTAACCGCTCTGCTTGTTTCACTGGTTACTTCACCTGCGGATGTGTCTGCGCAGCGCAGCAGGCCTTCGGCTCCTCCTCGTGCTGAAGGTGAAGGACCATTTGACCGGCTGATACTTTACGGTGCAACGGTTATCGACGGGACCGGCGCTGTGCCCATGGGAGCGGCACAGGTCGTTATCGAGAACAACCGCATAACGAGGGTTGGGTCTGTCGGAACACCAGGCCTTCCCATACCGCCTCCGAGACAAAGAGAAGGCGAAAAAGTTATCGACTTAAGAGGGATGTATATTCTTCCGGGTTTTATTGATGTGCACGTGCATATTAATCAAGATCCGGAATATGTATTCAAGCTGTGGATGGGGCATGGTGTCACGACGGTACGGGTAGTAGGCGGCGGAAGTGACTTCAAAGCAAAAAGTGAAGCAAACGAGATAACGGCGCCGCGTATTTTTGCTTATTACAGCGCCGGTGGAAACACTCCGGAGGATGCCCGAAGAATCGTGCGTGAAGCCAAAGCCGCCGGCGCCGATGGATTGAAGTTCTTTGGTTTAAGACCGGAAGTGTATAAAGCTCTTCTCGACGAAGCTAAAAAACAGGGGCTGCGTACTGCCTGTCATCTCAGCCAGAACCAGGTTGCACGGACAAATATTCTCGATCTGGCGCGTATGGGATTGACGACAATGGAACACTGGTACGGTCTTCCGGAATCATTACTAAAAGACTACACTATTCAGGACTGGCCGCTCGATGTAGTTTACAATAACGAACAGGAACGTTTTGGACAGGCGGGACGGCTCTGGTCGCAAACGGTACCCCCGTACAGCGATAAATGGAACAGAGTAATGAATGAATTAATAGAGCTTGACTTTACCATGGTTCCGACTTTAACCATTTACGAAGCGAGCCGCGACCTCATGCGGGCACGCCGTGCCGAATGGCATGAAGAATACACTCTCCCTGTCCTCTGGAGATTTTACGAACCGAGCAGGAGGTCCCACGGAGCATACTGGTACTACTGGACGACCGAAGATGAAATCGAATGGAAAAAGAATTACCAGCTCTGGATGACGTTCATTAATGAGTATAAAAACCGCGGCGGCAGAGTTGCTACGGGCTCTGATTCGGGCTTTATTTATAATCTTTTCGGTTTCGGATATATCCGGGAATTTGAATTGTTACAGGAAACCGGATTTCACCCGCTTGAAGTAGTCCGTGCTGCTACTCTCAAAGGCGCAGAAGCGCTTGGAGCAACAGAAGAACTCGGCACCATTGAGGCAGGAAAATTTGCAGACCTTGTAGTAGTTGAAGAAAATCCGCTGAAAAATTTCAAGGTTCTATATGGAACAGGCGCTATTAAACTCAATGAAGACAACGAGGCGGTACGCGTCGGCGGAGTAAAATATACTATTAAAGACGGCATTGTCTACGATGCAAAAAAACTACTCGCCGATGTCCGGGAAATGGTCAAAGTGGCAAAGGAGACGGAGAATTTCGAAATCGTCCAACCCGGAATTAAGAAATAGCAAGAATTAAAAACATCTGAAAAGAGAACAAGGGGAGGAGCATGCTTGATACTCAAGCATGAATACCTCCCCTTATTTTTTTATACTCCCATATTTCGGCACCGGAATGCTTCTAAATGGATTTATCTATACATCCTCTTTTTGTAATATACCCCCCGCATATTGCGGGGGAGAATAACATATTATAAATTACTAAATTTGACAGAGTTTTTATTCATTATTTTCTGAAATACTTATTGACACCCATTTATTTCCATCTGAGTTAAAATCATCCTTTGATAATTTTAAATATTAATTCATAAAAAATGAACTTTCTGCTTGAAAATGGTTAACATATTCGTTAACTTATGAAAATGAAAGAAATTATATTTTATTGTACTGCGAGTGGAAGATGTCCTGTTGAAGAATTTTTAGATTCGATTAATGACAAGCAAGTACAAAAAATTTTATGGGTACTTAGGTTAATAAGAGATTTAGAATTTATACCAAAAGAATATTTTAAAAAACTGGTAAATACTAAGGATATTTGGGAAACAAGAGTAAGATCGGGTAATAACATTTTTAGAATCCTTGGTTTCTTTGATGATGATCAATTTATTGTATTAACCAATGGATTTGCTAAAAAAAGCCAAAAGACACCAAGAAAAGAAATAATCCTTGCAGAACAACGAAAGAAAGACTACCTAAAAAGGAAAAAATAATGGAAGATTTAGAAAAATATATTCAAAAACGTAAGGATAAAAGTCCGGAATTTTCAGAAATATTTGAAGAAGGTTATGAAAATTTTAAGATCGGTGCACTTTTACGCCGTGCACGAGAAGAAGCAGGAATAACTCAGGAAGAATTAGCCGGATTACTAAAAACTAAAAAATCAGCAATCTCAAGAATGGAAAATCATTCAGAAGATATAAGACTTTCTACTTTAAAAAGTTATGTTGAAGCCGTAGGGAAAAAACTTCAAATAGTTATTTCATGATTTAAAAAGATTAAACATAACCATAAGATAATTGGGTGATATTTTTTAAATTCACGACAATATTTGCAATTACTTTCTTATTAATATGTTAATAACATTTAAATTATCAGTATATTAGGCGGCTGATACGCAAATCGTTATCTGAGCAATTGACGGAGAAATGGAAAATGAACACAGTTGAAAAAATACTTGAACATCTCAAAACGATGCCCGATTCGGAACATAATGAGGTTCTTGATTTTGTTGAGTATTTAAAAACATCCGCCCTTCGCCGCAAACAAAGCGAGGAAGATTCGCAATGGGGTCAGTTCTCTCTTGAATCTGCCATGCGTGGGATAGAAAAGGAGCCCGGTCTTTATGGAATCGAGGATATTAAGGAGCAGTTTCAATGATAAAAGAAGGGCAGATCGTCCTGTTTAAGTTTCCTCCGGCTGGCAAATCCGATGCCAAACTACGCCCGGCTCTTGTCATAAAAGAGATCCCTGGACCCTATTCAGATTGGCTTATCTGCATGATTTCATCTCAATTGGATAAGCAGGTTGCAGACTTTGACGAGGTCGTTGAACGTGAAGCAACGGATTGGAAAAGAAGCGGGCTGAAAGTTCCCAGCATAATCAGGATCGCCCGAGTTGCCGTTGTTCATAAATCAATCTTGCTGGGTGGCATTGGAGAGGTAGAACCGATTCGCCTTGATAGAATCAAGAGAAAACTTGCTGATTGGTTACTCAGCAGATAACCACGGATTGGAGAAGGATGTTTGTTACAATCGTACCTCGCAAACCGGTAGTATCTATTGTTAACGAAATAGGTGAAGCGTGTTATGCAGAAACCATATAAAACGCCGGAACTATGACAGGATTCCCATAAAGTTTTGAAAAGAGATACCTTAGCCAGGTTTACGCTTGAGATGTTATCTGGAAGAAAAATAATTAAGCAGTTTTATCTGTAGACTATATAAACAATAGTTAGCTACAAAAGAAATGAAGATCAACAAGAGCACACGTCACGCAAAGATCACTGGTGACTTCGGTGAGTCACTCATACTTTACTGGCTCTCTAAATACGGATTTGAATGCGCTCTCGTTGATCACACCGGAATCGATATCATAGCTCGGAATCCCCATACACAAGAAATCATGGGTATTTCGGTCAAAAGCCGCAGCCGAACCGAGGGTTCAGAAGAAGAGTATGTCAACATTCCCAAATCCCATCTCGATAAAGTTGAAGCAGCATGCGCGGCGTTCGACTGTGTCCCCTTCTTTGCCGTGGTTGTTGATGCGGGCGATACCATCCGGGGGTTCCTCGTCTCAATGGACTACCTGCTCGAGCTCTTCCCAAGAGGTAAAACTGCGACCGGTTGGAAGATGAAGAAGAAATATCTGAAGCAGTACGAGGAGGACCCGGATATAAAAACGTTTGAGTTTAAAACGAAGACCTCTCACTGGTGGTGAGCACCGCTGTTCGTTAGGTCTACATCAAAAGGATTGAGTGTGATGATTGATATTGCATCATTAGTAACTTTGTGCCAGTCGGCATTGGCAGGTGGAAGTAAAGTATTCGAGGCATATAGAAAGAAGAAACTTAATAAGCATGAAGAGAAATTACTGATTTCGGCTGCTGATAAAGGCCAATTTCACTTGTTTTCTGTAGATCAGATTCCTGGCACTTGGATTAGAGTTGGCAGCAATAATTTCAAGGATGATTCTGATCCAGCAGTTGCCGCAAATTACTTGGAAGCGTTTCGTTCCCTTTGTGAAAGAGGCTTTATTGTTCATGAAGGCGGCATTATGTTTATGCTGACGGGAACTGGTTTCGAGAAGGCTAGAAATCTTGCTGAACTGAATAGTTAGTAATTTATTTGCAAAAGCCTAACTACTACATTTAGTAGACGGACTTCATCGTCACGTTCCCAGGCAATATGCAGATTGGCTTATCTGCATGATTACATCTCAATTGGACAAGCGGATTGCGGACTTTGACAAAGTCGTTAGTTCCATAAAATAAAGGCTTAAATAATGAACGGCAGGTTAAGGTATTATTCGCTGATATTTGTTATTTCTCTTCTAAGTATCCTTATATCCAATTGCGGAAGGTCCCTGTCTCCTTTTTTTGATTATGAAGAAGAATTAAATAATTACCCATCTATTATATATTCACTAAGTGATGAAGAATTACAGCAATTACAAAGGGAATTTGAAAGTCTGAATGATAATATAATATGCACAAGATTAAATAAATTTGGATTAACAGGTGATGATTATTACTATAAACATATTCCGGAAATGAAAATTTCAGATGAGAATATGGCAATAAACTATGCAATTAATGGGCTTGTAAGAAATAAGAAATTTACGAATATAACAGACAGTAATGAGTTAGTAAAAAGCGGCTTTCAAATAAGAAATGTTAATGATGACAGCACTTGTTGGAGCATTCGTTTCGGACCGCAAAAATATCGTGGGTATGAAGTCTTTCGCTCAAAAATTAAAGTCGGTTTGTGTGGATATGGGATTTATTATATAGATGGTTTCTGGTATAAAGATATTTGCGTGCCTCCAATCGATATTATCAGTAAAGAAGAAGCAAGGAACAAAGTAATTGGTCGAAAAATAATCTGGCTTGGATATGGTGGTGAACCTCATGAATTTATAGTAACGGAGAATTCAGTTGACGTCAATATCGAAAAAATTATATATCCATTTGAAAAGGAAGATACAATCGAATTAAGAGTAGCCTGGAAAATTCCTATAATATTTGGTTCTTTTATTGGATGGCATATCTATATAGATACTACGACCGGTGAAGAAATCGCAATTATACAATTATTTCGAACATAAAGATAATACTTGTAAAAATATTGCTCCATATGGATGGCTTTGCCACGAGGTGCGAAGCGCCTGATCCCGATTACTCGGGGCATGAAAGAACTTATGATTTAATTACAAAGACAAAACATAAAATCCCCCTTATTCCCCTTTTGAAAAAGGGGGATACTTAAGT
>LJUD01000222.1 GCA_001304035.1 bacterium SM23_31
TTGTTGGCAGTTTCAACATAACGTACAAATGGGTGCCTGTGGGGCGGTCGAAATACAGAACGGTAGACTGGAGAACGGAATTTTTATTCGGTCATCGCGAAGGTCCTACAAATATCAACAGTAAAGGATTCTATACCTCGCTGCAGAATAAGCTGAATGCTAAATATTGGCTGAGCGGAAGAATCGGATATTCCGAACTGCCGTATGATAATAAGCAGAGTGAGTGGGATCTAACTGCATGTCTCGATTTCTGGCAAAGCGAATTTGTCTTTATCAGATTCCAGTATCAATATAATATAAGGAATTTTGATGATAATGTTATTTTAGGTTATCCCGGTTCCTACCCGAACGACAGCACGTTTCTTATTCATTTCTGCTGGGCGATGGGACCGCATAAGCACGAAGCCTATTAATTTTGAATAAATATCAATAAATGTAGTAATTATAACTTAGAATAAAAGGAGAATAGTGCCATGTATTTTAAAAGATATTTAAAAACTGTTGCGTTGTCTATTCTTACTTTGTTACTTGTGATTTCTCAGGTCGATGCACAACGGGCAAGACAACGCTATAGATATAAAGGAGGGGATGAGGCAAATAGACTGAAAATCGTCTGTTCGTTTGCCGATTATGCAGCTGTTGCAGAATTTCTCACCGAAGGTAATGCTGATATACATCACATATCCCACGGCGACCAGGACCCGCATTTTGTTCCTCCGAAACCCAGCTATGCAGTATTGCTCAAGGATGCGGACATGTGGGTAACTACCGGTATGGACCTCGAACAGTGGTCTGCTACCCTCCTGGATAAAGCCCGTAATAAAAATATAATGGACGGCGAAATCGGGTTTGTATCCGTATCCGATGGCGTTAATAAGTTACAAGTACCCGAAGCAATAAGCCGGACGGAAGGCGACATACACACTATGGGGAATCCACACATCCAAACTGGTCCCCTCAATATGAAGGTTGTTGCGAAGAACATTACTATCGGTTTAATGAAAATTGACCCGGATAATACAGAATTTTACCTGGAACGGAGAGATGAGTATCTCGATAAAATGAACAGGTCGCTTTTCGGAGATGAACTCGTAGATATGTTTGGCGGGGAAACATTATGCAAACTACTGGAAAATAAGACCTTGTTTCCATTTCTGGAGAGTGAATTAGAAGGGACGAAGCTTATAGACAGATTAGGCGGATGGCTTAAGAAGGCAATGCCCTTCCGGGGAGTAAGAGTTATCGCTTATCATAAGAACTGGATCTACTTTGCAGAAACGTTCGGTATAGAAGTTGCCGGCTATATTGAGCCAAAACCGGGAATCCCCCCGTCTGCCAAGCACGTTCAGACAATGATTAAGCTTATCCAAGACCAGGATATAAAACTGATGCTTGTTGCAAGTTATTTTGAAAGGGGCTCGCCCCAGATGATCGAAGACAGAACTGGTATTAAAGCACTGTATCTGCCCGTACATTCCACAGGGATACCCGAAATCACAGAGAGTTTTCAATTGATAGACTACTGGATTGACCAGATTAATGAAGCTGTGAAAATTATACGATAATTGGGGTGAATATGTTAGAAACCATTATATTCCTTTTACCTCCGATTACAGCATGTGTTCTGCTGGCTGGTATATTGGGTTATTTCGGAAATCACATTTTGACGCGCGGCATTATTTTTATTGACATTGCCCTTGCACAGATCGTTGCTCTTGGAACCATGATAGGCTTGCTGATGGGATTTGCAGAGGAGTCAATATCGGTTCAACTGGTGTCGCTGGTATTCACGCTTGTGATAGTTTCCATATTTGCGCTCACAAAATTTGAAAAACAGCGAATACCTCAAGAGGCAATTATCGGCATTATATATGGTCTGGGTCTTGGTCTGGCTATGTCCCTTGCAGAACATATACCCAGGGGCTCCAATTTTATCGCCAAGACAATAACGGGCAATGTCCTCTGGGTCACATGGGATAATGTGTTATGGTGTTTTGTAATTTTCAGTGTTATTGGCGTAATACACATTTTTTCAGGCAAATACTTTATTCAAATATCCAACTCAAAAGACAGCCTTCCTTTCTCCATTGGAAAGGTGAGATTGTTTGAATTGCTGTTCTATTTTACATTTTCAATTGTGATAGTCAAGGCAGTGCCGATTGGTGGGGTATTTCTGGTTTTTACATTGCTTATTGCCCCGACTTCCATCGCAACCATCTTTACACAGCGGTGGGTGTGGCGGTTTATATGGAGCTGGATCATCGGAATAATAGGTTCAGTAATCGGGATTTATATTTCGTACAACCTGGATATATCAAACGGTCCGGCTATCGTATGTTTAATGGGGATATTTGTTTTTATCCTGGCATTTGCGAAAATTATTTTTGGGAGGTCGAAAGTATTAAAAGGAGTTACTAATTAATGGAGATACCATGCCAGATGCATTAGTAATTATGTTTGTGCCATTTATTGCCTGTTTAACTCTTGTAGGGATACACGGATATTTTGGGATACATGTCCTTAAACGGGAGATAATTTTCATTGACATTGCTATGGCTCAAATTGCTGCATTGGGAGGCACCATTTCCATGATATTACCGGTTGAAGTTACGACCGCCTGGGGAATAGTGTCTTATACGGCTCATGGAGGAGGCACAATAGCTTATCTTTTCTCCTTAGTGCTTGTAACGATTGCAGCGGCAGTTTTTACTTATTTAAAGAGTGAAAAACTTTATGTTTCGCTCGAAGCGTTAATTGGCATTACATTCGCCGTTGCAACAACCGGAGCAGTTATTTTAATTGATGTAGGAGCGGGTGGGGACGTACACGTACATGATATGCTGGTTGGTTCTATTTTATGGGTAAAATGGAGTCAAGTCCTGAAATCATTTATTGTCTACAGCATGATAGGTGCATTTCATTATCGATTCAGACATAAATTCCTCTCCATTTCAGAGGATTATCAAAAAGCAAAGGAAAAAGGTATAAATGTAAGACTGTGGGACTTTCTGTTTTATTTCACTCTCGGCATTGTTGTTATACATTCCGTTGCTATCGGAGGTATTTTAGTAGTTTTTTCATTTTTGATTATTCCTGCATCCATATCTGTATTATTTTCGCAAAATTGGTCAACACGGATAATGATTGCCTGGATTGGCGGAACAATTGTAACCATGCTTGGACTTTATTTTTCATGGAAAATTGATGTTCCAAGCGGACCTTCGGTAATTTTATTCCTTGGCGTTTTCCTGTTTTTAGCTTTAATAGTTAAGGCATTAAATATTTTCGGGACTTCTGAGAAGAACGTTCCAGGGCAAAGTGCTTCAGGAGATGTTTCCGAATAACAATAACTGAATTTATGAATTAAAAAAAGGCGGCTTCTTATGGGAAACCGCCTTTTTTATAATTCAGGTAAGCAGTACAAAGCGGGATTACTCGCTCCCGGTAAAGTCCCCTGAAAAATCATCGAAATAATCGGCAATCATATTTTCAAGTTCATCCCAGTGCGTCCTGACGGAATGAGTCATAATAACAAGATTGTGTTTGTGTCCGGCAAGGTCCTTAACATGATTTTTTAATATAGCTTCCTCTTTAAATCCGAGTCCTTTAAAGATTTTTATTGCCTGTTTCTGGCTTAACATCATTTCTGCAATAAGCTTTTCCAGCTTCGACTTCATTGCGAGAAAATAGAGTTCCCGAACGAGATGAAGTCCTACCGTTTGTTTTCTGAAATTCTTGTCGACGACAAGCCGGATTTCACCGATATGGCGTGACCAGCCGTACTTATCGAGGTGCAGCGTGCCGTCGGCGATAATAAGGTTTTCAGCCTCCACAATAAGCGGTATTACACGTGTATGGTCCATCTGGCGAAACCAGCGGTTTATGATTTCGGGATCGGTGACGTCTTCTTTTAAAAACATACGGTCTTTTTCGGGCAGCCGTTTAAAAAAGTCAAGAAGTTTTTTTTTGTCTTGTTTTTCAAGGGGACGAATCCGGGCGGTCTTACCATCCTGTATAGGGAAGGTTTTTGGAAATTCTTCAAACATTGTAATCTCCACAGAGTTTTTACAACTTTCAAATTTTGAAGGATTGGGTGTTGAATGTGCGATTGTTTATTGTAATTTAATATTATATGGCGAAAAAACAACAAAAAAATCAATTTTCACTTATCCTATAGTAAATTTTTTCATTATTAAAAGAAGGGGAGTTAACTATTATCAGCACCGGAAACGATATTTTCTCGAAATAGTAATGTATCACAAATGTGCAAAAAAAAGCGCATTCAGTCGGAATCCGCTTTCCTCTCACCTTTTCAATACTAAATAATTTTACGTTATGCCTGCGAAATAGTCGATTAATGCAGAGTGGTAATCACAATCACGTATATTGATTTATCCGGTTCTGAATTAAGGGGATACATCAATGGTAATATTTTTATTGATTTCCGGTTTCTAAATATTTAAATCCTCTGTCAAATGCCAGCAGGTTAAGCTGAATAGTGCCTTTCGGTACAGTTGCCTCAATAGCCTTTTTCATGGAGTCCGGTTTCACCAGCTTGGTTACAGCAGTAAAAAATCCAAGCGTTACAATATTCAGAACTATCCGCCTGCCGAGTTCTTCGGCTATAGCAGTCGACGGGATAGAATATACTTGTATTCCCTTAGGCACATTCTCCGGGGTAACGAGGTTCTTTTCGTATATCAATATGCCGTCGGGTGACAATTCGTGGATATATTTTTTATATGCTTCCTGTGAAAGTGAAATCAATATATTTGGTATCTTGACATACGGGTACATAATGAGCTCGTCGGATACAATGACCTGTGCAGCGCAGGCTCCTCCGCGGGCTTCAGGACCAAAGCTCTGAATCAGCACCGCATTTTTATCCTCGTATATCGAGGCTGCTTTTCCAATTAACATGCCGGTAAGAATGACACCCTGACCGCCAAAACCTGTAATTTTCATTTCTGTTGTGCTCATTCATTCTCTCCATATCGTATATATCGTTCACCAAAAACTTCGCTAAATCTGTCGTTCATGGCTTCGACGTAGGTTTTTCTTTCAATATTCACAAAATTGCCGAGAACAATTTCGTTTTCTAAATCAAGAACTGCTTCTTTTGTGCTCACTCCCTTTTTGATTTTTCCCTTTTCTTTGAAAAGTATCATTTGGTCAATAGGGTCGGGGATTTTATTCCGTCGACCGTAGAGCGTTGGGCAGGGTGAAAGGATTTCTATAAAACCAAATCCCTTTTTTGACATCATTTCTTTCATTGACCTTGTGAGCTGTAATACGTGATAGGCAGTCCACCGCGCTACATACACTGCACCGCAAGATTCTGCAAGATACGGGAGATTGAAGGCTTCTTCAAAGCATCCATACGGCGATGTCGTGGCGATTGCCTTAAGGGGCGTGGTCGGTCCTACCTGCCCGCCGGTCATTGCATAGGTGAAGTTATTAATACAGATTATCTTTATATCGATATTCCGGCGTGCCGCATGAATAAAATGATTTCCTCCGATTGCAATTAGGTCTCCGTCGCCGCTGTACACCACAACATTAAGCTTTGGATTTGCAAGCTTTAGACCGGTGGCAAAGGGGATAGCCCTCCCGTGAGTAGTGTGAAACGAGTCGAGATTCATATATCCTGATACACGTCCGGTGCAGCCGATACCTGATACGATG